>JAGQPC010000151.1 GCA_020426925.1 Planctomycetales bacterium
GCCAATGCGGCTCGAGCTTCATTCAACAAGTCTGGATCAGCGACAGCTTCAGACTCATTCGACTCATCGACAAGCTCGTCAACCAGCGCCTTTAAATCAGTGCTTGCGGCAGGAAGTTGAGCGGCGAACATTTGCGCCTTGGCTTTTTCAAGCCGGATTCGGCGAGACTCATCGACCTTGTCTTTCGACAGATTGGAAAGAGCGAGGTCGAACGCAACCACGGCCTTGTCCCATTGTTGACTGGCCACGTAGGTCTCCGCTTGGTGAAGTGCATCGGAGGCGTCCTCCAATATCATCTTCTGTTGACCTGGGCCGAGGTGGTACGCCAGCGCCACAATCGGCAACAGGCACCACACAAGGATCGCAATCTTTCGCATCGATTTCTCCTCGCGCTTTCAGCGATTCACTCATTTAACATCTCGTATAGTAACCCGACTTAGGTACCTCGTTCAACCGAATTCACGACGGAAATCCGGCCTAAAGGTCAGGCACGGTTCCGCGCACCCTACAAAAATCGCATCAATTAGGTCTTTTGCGGTTACCGAAGTCACAATGAATGCGTTCTAGGCGGAAAGTGAGTATCGTCAGAATACGCACAATAGAACAAGTTTGGGCAACGCTGTGAAATCAAAGCTGTCAATTCATCGTCTGTCGTTTGAACATTTTGAAGCGCGTTGCATGCTTACCGGAGCGATGGATTTCGATCCTGTTGACGAAGTGTGCAGCGACGAAATCGCTCAACAAGCGGCCATCGGTCCGGCACTCAACGCAGCGGCAGCGGTGGAACCTCAATATGTCGTTCATCAGCCGCCACGTTTGCAGCTCGGCAACGCGCCTCTGATTGGCACTCCAGCGTATGACGGATTTGATCAAATCGAAGTTCTGTGGCAAACCTTGCCCGCTGGAAACGGCACGGACGATTTATTTGTCGCGCAGCTGCGAGATCCAAGCTTCGGGGCGGAATGGTCAACACCTGCAGAAGTTTCTGCGTTAGAAACAACCACAGCCGAAAAACGAATCGTTCACTCAGCGGTAATTACAGGCCTGCACTGGAATCACAACTACGAATACCGAGTCCAACATTTGCGTGCGGGCGAGCTTGTCGAAGAGTACTCCGCACCGTTTAAGACGCGCCGAGCCCCCGGTGATCCGACGCCGTTTACGTTTGCCGCTTATGGTGACTCGTCCGTCCCAGGCAAGCCATTGGAAAACTTCAGAGCGGTCCAGCGAGCGATCAACAGCTCCGATGCGGAATTCGCAGTTCTGCTGGGCGACAATATCTATGACTCAGGAACGCACGACGAAGCCGACGCTCGGTTTACGCGTGAACAGAATCCGGAAGCAACCGACTGGATCGCAAGCCATATCGATTACTTTGCGATCGGCAATCACGAGCTCTTCGGCAGCGGAATCGCGTCGCTCGACAGCTACTCGATGCCGATTCCAGTCGCTGGAGTTAATGCTCACGCCGAACCGCCAGAAGATGAGGTCGGCGAGTTCTTCGGTTCGTTCGACTACGGAAACGTTCACTTCGTGACGTTCGATTCGAATTCTGCAGAACTCCGTCGCGGAGAAGATCGCGACGCAAGAATGGAACGACAAGCTGACTTCTTGGTCGCAAATCTCGAAGCTTCCGATGCGAAATGGAAGATCGTTTACATGCATCATCCGATGGTTGGGTCCGCAAAGTTAACGCTTTACCCCGACACGAACTATCTTGAGATCCTGATGCCGCGACTGATCGATGCGGGAGTCGATGTAATCTTGAATGGCGATTCTCACACGTACGCCTGGACCTATCCGATCGTTGGAATTGACGATGCTGACGGCAATAGCGAGATTTCGAACTCTGAGATCATTATTGACGACTCATCACCACGAGAATTTCAAAAAGGTGTCGGAGTCGTGCAATTAATTTCGGGAGCAGGTGGTCGCACGCTGCGTTCCGATCGGTTCGGCCAGCCGTTCATGGCGCAAACCCATAGCCTCGACGCAACAACTCGTCCGCTCGATTACGGCTTCGCAGAAATAACTGTCACCGACCAAGAAATGGAAGTGCGTTACATCTCGGCCGAAACTGCAAACATCTTCGGTGACCTGAACGGCAACGGAATCGAAGACGCCGGAGAAGACGACTTCGCCGTGTTCCGGATCATCGAAGAACTCCCATTTCCGGACGACGACATCAGCGGTGACGGAGTCGTTGACATCAATGATCTGGACGCGATCTGTGCCGCAATTCTCGGCGCAGACGACGATCCCAAATACGACGTGAATAGCGATGGGCAAGTGAACGTCGATGACCACAACTACTACGCCAACGAAGTGCTGCACGTCATACTGGGCGATGCCAATTTGGACGGTCGAGTCAACTCATCCGATCTCGTGCTGATATTCCAAGCAGGGCGTTACGAAAAGACGCTTCCAAATCGAGTGACTTGGCAGCAGGGCGATTGGAATTGCGATGGGCGTTTCACCACGAGCGATTTAGTGGTAATGTTTGCCACAGGGTTATACGAACAAGCGTGAAGTGTTCCGTAGGATTCTGTTACTGGCTGCCGCTACACGGTATTATCTAGACATGGGGCTCATACTTTACAACGGAGGAAAGCTATGTCTGGCGAAGAAAAAGAAAATGGCGGTGACCGAGCGTTATTGGGGCAACTCATTAGCAGCCTGAAGCAACAACGAGACGAACTGGCGTTAAAGATTCATCTTGGCAAGGAAGACGCAAAAGACGAATGGGAAAAGGTCCAACAGAAATTGGACAAGTTGGCCGACGATTTCGAGCCCGTCCGGGATGCTGTGGAAGAATCGGCGTCTGGACTGTTTGCGTCATTGAAGCTCGTCGCGGGCGAAGTCAAAGACGGCTTCGATCGAATCAAAGACGCGATCATCGATGGTGACGTGGACGACGCGAAGAGTTAACGACGATGCCCGCGGTCAGAATTCTGCTTGTTGCTGCACTCGTTCAGCCCGCTGCGTTGGTGTGTAGCGCAGATGATTCGGCGCCACAGCGCCCAAATATCATTCTCTGTATGGCCGACGATTTGGGTTGGGGAGACACTGGCTACAACGGGAATTCCGAACTGAAGACTCCACATCTGGACCAGATGGCCAGCGAAGGCGTCAGGTTCAACCGCTTCTACTCGGCGGCGCCCGTTTGTTCGCCGACTCGAGGAAGTTGCCTAACGGGGCGCCATCCGTATCGGTTAGGAATCCCATTCGCAAATGCTGGGCACATGCAGCCCGAAGAGTTGACGATTGCAGAGCTGCTGCAAAAGCTCGGCTATCGCACGGGGCACTTTGGCAAATGGCATTTGGGAACGCTCACCAAAACGATCCGTGATGGACGTCGAGGCGGAACGAAAAAAGGAATCGATCACTTTTCGCCTCCGTGGGATAACGGTTTCGATAAGTGTTTTTCCACGGAAGCTCAAATGCCGACTTGGAATCCGATGCAGAACCAAGCCGTCGCGGGTAAGTTTTGGCTAGGACCGGAATCATTCGAAACCGAGAACGTTTCCGGTGACGCGGCACGCGTCGTGATGGACCGAGCGATCGCGATGATCGAAGCATCGCACGCAGCAGACGATCCATTCTTCGTTGTGATCTGGTTCCACGCTCCACACTCGCCTGTTGTCGCCGGACCAGAGCACCGTGCGCTCTACGCGGATCTTTCTGAAAACAAACAGCATTATTATGGCTGCATCACGGCGTTGGACGAGCAGATTGGACGTTTGCGAAAACGTCTCGCTGAGCTTTCCATTTCTGATAACACGATGTTGTGGTTCTGCTCCGACAACGGCCCCGCAGCAAAAGGTGGTGGCCCCGGGAAAGCCGCCGGCGGAAGGCAACAAGGAATCACGGGCGGACTGCGAGGTCGGAAAGGCAGCCTGTACGAAGGCGGAATTCGAGTCCCCGGTTTGCTCGTCTGGCCAAACGGTATCGCTCACGCGAAAACGATCGACGCTCCGTGCGTAACCAGCGATTATCTGCCCACGATTGTGGACGTTTTGGGAATTCCTCAACAGCAGTTGAGCAATCATGAACTCGACGGCATCAGTCTGAAACCGATTCTCGATGGAACGAGGCAACTCCGAGGAAAGCCGATCGGCTTTCAATCCAGAAAACAGCTTGCCTGGAGCGACGATCAATACAAACTCTACAGCAGCGACGGCGGCAAGAGTTTTGAACTGTACGATCTATTGGTGGACCCGAACGAATCAAAAAACATTGCGGACCAATTCCCAGACCTCGTCAAACGCATGAGCGACGAACTGACCCAGTGGGTCGCGTCGTGCCAAAACAGCGAAGTGACAGCCAACCAATAACGGTTTGAACAATGGCGTCCGCACAATTGATTTCACCCTCCCGAGGGAGGGTTAAGATATATGGCAAGAACCCCCGAATGCTAACCATGATCCGATTACTAACGCTCACCGTATTCGTCGTTTCCAGTCTCTGTTTCACCGCAGCAGGGCTTGCGAACGACGAACAACGGCCACGCCCGAACATCCTGTTTATTTATTTGGATGATTTTGGCTGGAAAGACACCGGATTCATGGGGTCCGATTTTTTCGAGACTCCGAATCTCGATCGCTTGGCCAGCCAGGGAATGGTCTTCACCGACGCCTACTCGTGTGCGGCCAACTGTGCTCCGGCCCGAGCCTGCTTGTTGTCAGGGCAATACACACCTCGTCACAAAATCTTCAATGTCGGCACAGGGCCGCGAGGCAAGGCGAAGTTTCGCCGGCTAAAGCATGTTCCAGGTGTCAGCGTCCTTGATACCAACATAAAAACGTGGGCGCAGTCTGCTCAGCAAGCTGGCTACACAACGGCATCGGTCGGGAAGTGGCACCTGAGCAACGATCCGCGACCATACGGATTCGACGTGAACGTTGGCGGAACGCATTCTGGCAGCCCGCCACGCGGTTATTATCCGCCTCATAATGTTCCTGGATTGCACGACGCACCCGAGGACGAATACTTGACCGATCGTCTCAGCAACGAAGCGATCAACTTCATCGAATCTAACGCAAAGAAGCCCTGGCTGCTGTATCTCACTCATTTTGCCGTTCACACTCCTCTGAACGCAAAACGAGAACTCGTAGAAAAGTACGCCGCGAAGGAAAAGGGAAAGCTCCACAACCATGTGGCGATGGCAACGATGATTCAAGCGGTCGATGACGGTGTGGGCGACATCATCGCTACGATTGAACGTTTGTCTCTAGCGGACAATACCATTGTGATTTTCTATTCCGACAACGGAGGCTACGGCGGTGCAACCGACATGGCGCCATTGCGCGGATATAAGGGAACGTATTACGAAGGAGGCATTCGCGTTCCGTTTTTTGTGAAGTGGCCAGGCGCTGTCACCGAAGGAACAACTTCCGCCGAACCAATCACCGGCGTGGATCTGTTTCCGACACTGTGCGAAATGATGAGCACGCCGTTGCCCGAAGGCCAGATTTGTGACGGGCGCAGTTTGGTTCCCATCCTTTGCGGCGATGTGAAAAGTTTCGATCGCGCAATCTACTGGCATTTTCCGGCTTACCTTCAAGCGGGTGGAAATTGGAAGTCGGAAGCACGCGATCCGCTCTTTCGAACTCGGCCATGCAGCATCATTCGCGAAGGTGATTGGAAGCTTCACCATTACTACGAAGACGACGGCGTCGAACTCTACAACCTGCGAACCGACATCGGCGAAACAACCAATCTAGCTGTCATCGAGCCAGAGAAAACTAACGGCCTTCTGACCAAGCTGCGAGCGTGGCGCGTCGCGACAAAAGCCGCAGAGCCAACGGAGCTGAATCCGAAGTTTGACGCAGTGGCGGAAGAACAAGCGCGGCGTGGCTTGACGAAGGATTGAGAATGAAGAACACCGGACAGTTCGCGCTGCTCCGCTAACGCAGCGTCACTTAGCTGGCTCGTCTTGCAGAATGGCGACTCTGTAGTTCGTCACGCTCGAACAGCGAGTCGACCGCGGCAGCATATTTTGTTGCGGTGTGCGACGCAGCTACGTTGTAGGTCCGTGCTTGGAAGGCAAGTATCAAGTCTGACGAGTTAAAATCGCCATCCAGATTCCAGTCGCCCTCTTCAAACGTTGAGTTGCCAGGTATGTCGTCAAAGTACTCGCCGGCAGTAAAGACAACGATCAGGTCGACGTTGTTAAACACACCGTCATTATTCGAGTCTCCGATCAGGCGGTTCTCGTGCCACGCGATGATGCCTTCGTGATCGGACGCGGCGAGAATGTCCAGGTCACCGTCTCCGTCCAAATCAACCATTTCAACCGATCCACCGGTCATTTCCGAGGATGGCCCAACAGGTAGTTGCGGGCCGAACCCGTTCATTGGACCGAGGTTCTCCGACCAATACGTATGGTGACCGAATTCATCGGCGGCGATTACATCTAAATCCCCATCACCATCGAGATCCGCAGTAGCGACAGAATCAATTCGAGGTGTCAGGACACGGCGACTGAGATTCGACATGATGACTTCGGGCGAGGCAAATTCGCCAGCGACTTGCCGTTGCCATGACACGGCGCCGTCGCCCCACGATGCAGAAACCACGTCCAAAACTCCGTCGCCGTCAAAGTCGGCGGTCGTTGCGAAATACGATTTGGAATTTGGATTTGCCGGCAGGACAACTTTGCCCTCTGCAAAATCACCACTGCCCGTCTGATTTTCGAACCAGCGGATTTCCCCATCAGTGAAAGAGACCACGAGCACGTCCGTGTCTCCGTCTGCATCGACATCGGCAGCCGATACCGACGATGCGCCACGAACTTCGTTCGATATAACGTGACGAGAACCAAATGTTCTCAACGAATCTTCGTATTCGAACCACGCAATCGTGTTGTCACCGTGCGAAGCAACGAGCAGATCAAGATTCTGATCTCCGTCCAAGTTGGCAGCCTGGATACTTCTAGGAGACTGCGAATCGGCTGAGATCAATTTCGCGTCTCCAAAGCTTCCACCGCCGCCGTTTTCAAACCACGCGATCGTGTTTTCTTTGGCAGAAGCGTACACAACATCTATGTCGCCATCGGAATCGACATCGGCAGCGATGACAAAATCAGCGTTCGTCGCTTGCGTTGAAATGAGTCGAGGCTGAGGCCGAAACGTGCCTTTGCCATCAACGTTTTCGTGCCAAGCAACGGTTGCTTCTGTCTTTGATACGGAAACAACATCCACATCACCATCGCCGTCCAAGTCTGCTGAGTACGCGGATCTCGCTTGGCCAAAACTTCCGCGAGACGTCAAGTCGATCTGATGAGGCTCGAAAATAAACGACGCAGTCAACAAACGCCTGGATTCCAAACGCTCGACAAGCACGTTTTTTTGACGAACCCCAAATCGCACCGTACGCCCCCTTGAGAATTATCACGTCAGAACCAACCTTTGTGGCCGACTTGGTATGTCTGAATGAACTCCTCATCCGACTTCACCAAGTAAACGATGCCTTCAACGAACGGGATGAGCCCACCGATGCCGCATGTGACAATCGAAATCACAATCTGAATGATACCCTCTTTCGTGTAGCCAAGCACGAATTTATGGACTCCGATCGAGCCGAGCAGCAATGCTAGGACACCAGCGATGATTCGTTTGGACTCTTGGTTATTCATGGACGTTCTCCGTTTTGCGTTCAAGAAGTTAATCGGATGGCGTGAATCTATCCGAGAAACGCCTGCAAATCACTAGTGTTTTTTTCACACAATAAAAAATACTGCCAAACACCATCGGAGGAATTAGCGTGGCACGTGTCACATCGGCAGCTAAAATCGTGGGTTACACGATGAAGTACTTATCTGTCACTTAGCCACGCCTATTTGAAGAAGTCGCCATGCATTTGCCGGAACGACGAAAGCCGGTCACCTTGCACTTGGAATCGCTGGATTCTCGGCGAGTCCTGACGGCACTCGTCGATATCGATGGAGACGCGGACCTGGACTTTGTGCACGGTTCGGGCTGGTCAGAAAACACCGATGGGTTCGGAACATTCGAGTTTCATCATCTGGGACCGGGCGACTCGGTGGTCGCTGATTTTGATGGTGATGGCGACACCGACATTGTAAAATGGTCGAGCCAACGCACTAGACTTCTCCAAAACGATGGCTTAGGCAATTTTGAGGAAACACATTCATTCGGCAGTTTTCGTCGGTTAGAAAACGTTCGCGTTTTCGACGTCGGAGGCGACGGCGATCAAGACGTAATCCTATTCCGCAGCGGCGACCGCGTCGGCTGGTTCGAGAATCTTGGCAATGACGAACGCCGTTTTGAACTCCACGATTTTGTCGAAGTCCCAGGAGTGCTCGACGCGGCAGACATTAACAACGATGGACGGTTGGATTTTGTTTCGCTGCAACAAACGCCAGATGTCGGTAAAGAAATCGTGGCTCACATAAGCCAGCAGGGACAGAGTCGCCAACAGATTCTGGCCTCATCGCTTTCTGTCGTTGACGGCGAATACGTAATCATTACCCAGCCGGTGGACGCCGAATTCGTCGACATGGATGGCGACGGACAAGTTGAGGTTGCTGTTGAACTCTATGCCCGCCCATTTTCGCGCAACATATTGACGTTACACTCGTTCGATGGCGACGATTTCCTGCCAGGGATCGAGATCTTTTCTACGATCGAATCGATCCTTCACCTGTCAGACGTCGACCGTGATGGCATGCAGGACGTTATCCGCATCTCCTACGTCACTGATGAGGTTTCATGGTACCGAAATACTGGAGCCGGAATTAGCCCAGGACGCAATTGGGTGGGGTTTTCGTGGCTGGACCCCGAGTATCCCGATCTTGGAGACATCAACTCCGATGGGATGATCGATCTTGCGGTTGAAGATCATCGCAACACTCAGGCGTTTACCTGGCAGGATGGCTTGAGTGAACCAGTGCGGTTGGGTTGCAGCAAAGGGCGCGTTCCTGATCAACAACTGCTTCAATCGACGATCGTTGGCTTGCAGAAAGGGCTACGCTCGCCGATTCCTGGCATCGACGTCGATCGTTCAGGCAGCTTCGATGTGCAAGATGTCAACTACTTCATAAAACAGTGTGCAAACACAACGTTCGGCGACACGAATGTTGACGGCGTATTCAACTCCAGCGACATCGTTGAAGCGTTCCAAGCAGGAGAATACGAAGACGGCATCAACGGGAATTCGGATTGGACCGAGGGCGATTGGAATAGCGATGGAGACTTCACGAGTACTGACATCGTGTTTGCCTTTCAATCCGGAAACTATGCAACAAACGCTCGGCCGCCGCGGCAATCGAACGCGATCGCGATTTTTGGCTATCGTCAAGAAGATCACAAATCGCTCCGATATCGCACCTCACTAGTTCAACGCACCTTGGTTTTCGCGTAGCTCGTAGTGGATCTTGCTAAAGATCCCGTCCGCCAGGAAGTTTAGCAATTTCCACTGCCCGAAGATCAAGCTGTCATTGTGGGTTATGGAAGAGCGACGTGAGCTCAGCCCATTATTTCAGAGATGACATTTCCGTGCTGACTGACTCGGATCGGGCGGCCGTCCGGAGTGTGGAGTGTTGCTTGCGGATCGATGCCGAGCAGCGTATAAATCGTGGCCGCTAAATCGGCTGGAGTGACCGGTCGATCGGCGGGACTTTCGCCCATGTCGTCGCTCGCTCCGATCACTTGTCCGCCCGAGACACCACCACCTGCCATCATCACACTGAAGACTCGGGGCCAATGATCGCGGCCGCCTCGAGTGTTGAGCTTTGGTGTGCGACCGAATTCACCCATAACCAAAACAAGCGTCTGGGCCAGCAGCCCGCGATCTCGCAGGTCCGATAATAGCGCGGAGTACGCCACATCGAGCGACGGAACGAGACCAACCGGAATCTTGGCGCCGGTGTAACCTTCTTTCAATCGAGTGACCAAATCTTCGTGCGTGTCCCAACCTCGATTGTTCACCGTGATGAAGGGAACTCCGGCTTCGACCAACCGACGAGCAAGCAAGCAGCATTGTCCAATCGATTTACCACCGTAACGCCGCCGGTTTTCGTCCGGCTCTTGCGATAGATCAAATGCTGCTTTCGCCGAGTCTGACGTCATCAACCGGTAGGCTTGTTCGAAAGACGGATCGGTCGGCTGGCTTTGTTCTGCCGTTTCCTGAATTCCGTTTAGCGACTGCAGATACGCACGACGCCGAGAAATCCGCTCGTCGACAATGCCTGGAAACGGATTGAGATCACGCACTCGAAAATCTGGGCTTGTCGGGTCGGCACCGATCTCAAACGGAGCAACACGAGACGGAAGAAAACCAGACGAAACGATTTTGCCTCCGCCGACTCGAAAATCTGGAACGGCAACGTGGGAAGGAATGTCGTGCGTGCCTTCGCGCAGGTGCGACACGACCGAACCGAAGACAGGATAGTCTAGCGCAGGTGTTGGCTTGTATCCGGTGAGCAAATAATGGGCACCGAAATTGTGTTCACCCAATGGCGATGTCATCGACCGGATGATCGCCGAATGTTCCATCAGCGATGCGGTTCGAGGCATCAACTCGCTGATTTGAATGCCCGTCACGGAAGTTGAGATCTGGCCGAACGGACCTCGCACTTCTTTCGGTGCGTCAGGTTTGGGATCGAACATTTCTAGGTGGCTAGGTCCGCCATCGAGCCAAATCAAAATGCACGACTTCGCACGAGCCGACTCGCGAGCAACTGCCGAACTGCGAAACAGACTGTTCAGTCCGATGCCTAATGCAGAAAGACCTCCGACTTGCAGGAAATCTCGACGGTGCAGTCGGTTGCGGCAATGAGCATTCATGATTGACCTACTGATTCGTCGTGAATTCCTGACAGTTGAGCAGAGCCCACAGAAAATCTTCGCAGCGTTCTTTGTGATCGGCACCGCTGAGACGATCAGCCCATGTCGTATCTTCTAGTCTGCTCGGATTGCGACCTAATGCACGTCGATAGAATTTGTCCACGATCGCATCAGTTGACGTTCCGTTTTGCAACATCGTTTGCAATCGACACCGTGGATCACGGATTTGCACGTTGAGCAAGTCGCCGTTCATCAAATGGAGTTTCGAAGTGATGCCGCGTTGAGCTGCCGGGTCCGTCGAACAAGTTTCTCCCGGCAAACACTGGCCAAGGAATTGTAGTTTTTCTGCAAGCGAAGATCGATCGACCACTTGGATGGCTCGCACAGAACCTGCAGCCTCATCAGGTACGTTGGTCACGTCACGAATCGCGTCCGACAATACTTCGGCCGACAAAGGTTTGACGTTCGCGACAGCGTAAAACTTCCTCAGCAATTCCGCGTCGTCGACACGGTCGCCTTCCACGCGGCTTGAACGTTGGTATGCCGCAGAGGCGCAAATCTGGCGAATCAACGGCTTAAGTTTGAAGTCGTTTTGTACGAAGTTTTCAGCCAATCGATTAAAGAGTTTCGGATGGGACGCAGGATTGGTTGCACGAAGGTCGTCAACCGGCGTGACTAGTCCGCGGCCCATCAGCGATTCCCAAACTCGGGCTATGATCGCCTTCGCAAAGTATGGGTTGTCAGAGTTAATGACCCAAGCAGCGAAATCCTGCCGAGGATCCGCAGCGGCGTTTAGAAAGCGGTTGCCGGGAATCTTCGGTATGGCGGCAACTCCGGTCCGCGGATGAGTCACTTCGCCTCGTCCGACGAACTGAACTTCTTGCCCTCGCACCAAACCAGCGAACACGGCGGCCAGCCCGTGGTAGTCGTCTTGCGTCCATCGATCGAG
>JAGQPC010000152.1 GCA_020426925.1 Planctomycetales bacterium
CCTACATCCCCGTACGACGATGGTTATCCTGTTCCAAACGTAGATCGCAGGCACCACTACATTTGGATGTTTGAATATCGCCGGATGATTCGACTTGAAAAGAAGTCAACAAAAACGATTCGGGGCCCCAATACGAGAACCGTTACCGACCGATTCAAGCTGGATGCGTTTTACTGAAACAAGAATGAAATCGTACGTGGCATAAACACGTCGACCGACACAGTTGTGTCTCAGTTTTCTTCGATCGGTGTCATCACTCCAGCTGACGCTCGCAGAGCCCTGCAGCTGGTCGGGTTTTACGAATATGGCAATGCGTTAAAGCACTTAACAGACTTGCTGAACACTGCGAATGATGAGCAGTTGGAGGCCATCGACAACATCGTTCGTCGCCGCCCGGAATACGCCGTCTATACAAATCTGTCGGCGAAAGTGGAAACAGGTCCCAGCAGTCTTTCAATACCAAACGACTATCGCAGTGAAAACAACAAGCTCGAGGGCCTTCGCGGTGTGATCGCGTTAGCACGAGTCGAACTCGGTTCAATGCTTGCAGGCTTCACTGACGCTCGTTTACCGTTCCTTGGTACGCCCGTGCATGAGTTCTATGCGAGCGAGTATCAACAGATGCTGTTGGACGGAGCAAAGACACACTATTGGTCACTGCTGAACGACCCGCAGCTAAAGCAGGTCATGCGAACGCCTCCAGAAAACCCCATCGTGTTGGCGTACAGCCGTCGACTAGTTATCGCTCGTTCTATGTTGGCTGCTGCAGTTCGAGGTGGGCGGCGAGAGTACAACAACATCCAAATGCGGGAACTGTCGTCGTGGAAAGATTCGCTGGACGGAGTTCAGGCGGTGCTAGTCGGTAGCATCCAGGCGTACTTGACCGAAGTTTCTATGGCAACCAGTCGCACGAACAAGAAAAGCACGGCATTCACCGAAGCCTGCAATCGAATGCTGCAGGCTGAAAAACGCATGAAGATGGCAGGACGCTAACTGCTCGTTCGGCAACTAGTAGTCTGTGTCAGCTTAGTCTGCGGGTAGCGGAAGTTGCTAAACTTCCCTGCGCATGGGATCTTTAGCAAGATCCACTACGAACTACCCGAGATCTAAGATGCATTGGACTACTAGTTTGATAACTTGGCATCCTGCGGTCTTCAGCTGGCAGGAATCGTAATCGCTAGTGACCGAACGCACAGCGCGATTACAGTAATTGATCGGGCGTACATCAAAGATCTCCGACACAAAAACGCAGGGCCGCTGCGCAAACAAAAACACCACGCACTACGTGAGTGCGTGGTGGAATCTCTCGCTACATCAACGTTTTGTGGCTAAGTGTGCCGCAGCGTCGCTTTGTCCGCCTCACGACGCTGTTTCTTGACCGTCACACCTAGCTCGTCGATTCGCTCCGCTGCCTCGGTCCCTGTCGATCGAAGAGCAAACCAACAAGGCGCCAATGTTACTTTCGCAGCTTTTTCAAGGCTGTTTGCAGGGACTGCGTTGCCGGTGAAATCTTCACAGGCTTTCGCGATTTGACCATGCGAACATTGGTGGGCTGCTTTGCGGCGGCCGACGGGGCAGGAGGTGCTGGTGGCACGTCCAGTGCAGGACCGTCGCTTGCAGGTGTTGGCTGTTCGACAGCAGCGGGCGTTTCGATCACAGCTCCAGCGTCACAGCTTGTGCAGCACGAGTCGCAAGTAACGCAGCAAGTGTCGCACTTCGGCGTCCAAGTGTATTCACACTTTTTGCACTTGTACTTCTCTTTTTTCAGGACGCTGATTTCACGTTGCCATGCACCGTTGTGAGCACATGGGTCGCAGCAAGATTTTTTCCAAGGAAGAACAAAACGTGGTACACAGATCTTTTTGCATTCCACTTGGAAACAGGTCTTTTCTACGTCGACCGTTTCGCCTTTTAATTCGCAAACGCAGTTGCATTTGGGGCAGCAAACTGGTCCGCACGATTCGCAGCCGCCTGCGTTGCACGATGCACAGCCTGTGTCGCACGTCGCGCAGTCGCCCGCAAAGGTCATGCTGGACGAAAGCGTCATACTCACGCTTATGGTCAGCAGTACAGTCAGTTTCCGGATCATCATTAACTCCAAATTGATTGTTGTTTTCAAGTTCGGTGTGGTTGCTTCATCACGAATGGTTTAGAAGTCAACCATGAATCGGCAACCAATGATTTCGTAGTTCCCCGACAGCGGGACGCCACGAGTAACCGAGTTGTTGGTGATTTCGCCATTGATGTAGTTGAACTGCATACGAGAGTAGGCTGTCCAGTACCAGTTCAGGCCGAGCGTCAGGCTTTCGCCTTCGCCGCCTAGGATGTTGTCGTCTCTCAAGTCAGCATACGACCAGCGAGCTGCAACTTGCCAAGCACCCCATCCACGCCCGAGACATCCGTCGCACGTTCGCACGAGGAAGAAATCTTCAAACGGCTTGATGCGACCAAGTGTACCGCTGTCACGTTCCCAGGGCATATGCTCGCCAGTGAGGAAGTATCCAACTTGGGCATACGCACCGTGGAATTCAAGCTCTGGAGCACCATCGATTCGTTGCAACCACATGTGTTGGTATTCTGAAACGAACTGCAAAGCACCGAAGTTCAGTACGCCTTCCAACGCGATCATCTCGTAGTCATCTGCACCAGCAATTACACCCGTGTCAATCCAACGAGTTGCCGTGCGAGCTTCGGGACGATGACGGAAACGTGCCTCATTCACGTCCGGGCCTGTTCCGCCGTTGTCGGCTGGAGTTTGTCCGTCTGGGTTGGCTAACGTTCCAGCGACAGCCCAGTGACCGTAGCCACGACCGCCAGAAACTTCGTCGTACCAGAATGTGTTTGCCAGTCGACCAGCGAGCTCAAGCTGCAGGTGGTCGTTCGTGTAGTTGCCTTCGTCTTGGATCAGACGTTGGTTGTATACACCATATCGCCAGTTCCAGGCTTCATTGTCCGAAACGCCGTAGGACACAACGCCCAGGCGTCGAGAGTCTTGGTTGAACGACTCGATAACGAATGGACGCTCGAGGAAGATGTTGTAGCGGCTGCTGTTCAGGTGATCCAAACCATATGGACGCTTTTGGTTACCAACCAGTACCTTTTGCAGGACAGGAAGTTCCGACCAACCGAGAAACGCATCGCGGAATTCAGTAGCGTTTCCACCAGCAAACTCCATTTCGATTTTGTACTGCATGTTGGACGGCAGTTTGCCAGCCACGCCAAATCGCAAACGGCGGAAACCTAGGCGGTCTTGCGGACCGTCGGGGCCACCTTCCAAAGTATCGAGAGCTGGTTCGACATTTGGGAATCCCCAGTAGTCGAGGTGGATTCGTCCCGACACCTTCATCGTCGAACTCGAAGATCCACTGTGGACGATAGATTTGTCGCCGGCGAAATCTTCCAAATCGCCGACCGAGTCGGACAGCCCCTTAACGGTTTCATTAAGGCTATCCAGTTCCTTTGAGATTCCTTCTTCGGAATCAAACGCGTGGCTCGCCTGTGCAGCAAGTGCAATAAGCAGGGTCGGCAAAACAAACCGGCGCCACCGCGTTCCGAGCACAACGTCGAAACGTGACATGATAAGAAGACTCCCTTCTCTCCCGTATACTGAACGAACTTAGCTGGTGCTTATCCGTAAACACTCTAGTGCTACGAGAAAATTCGAGATTCCTTTGAGCGAACTAATATTAAGAAACAGTTCGCGTGAATAACGCAGAAAACGAACACATTCCGTAGAAGCCGTACGAATTAACATCGCTGGCGTTAATGCGTAGCGGTTACAAAGAGCTTCCCGTCAAGATAGGGATACAACGAGGATTATTCGTAGTGACAGCATGCGCCGACGACGAACAAAAATGTTTTCGCTGCGACGCATGTACGACGGACTTCTAGTCCGTCGAATCCAGTGTGTGTCGACGGACTAGAAGTCCATCGTACGAGTGAATGCATAAATCTTAAGACTACGTGGTCTGCTCGAGGAACGACTTCACCGGTCCCCAGCCGTTTGCGCGGTGGACAAGAATCGCAGCTAAATCGTTATCTGGTCCGATTGCGGCTGCTTCAGAACTATCGTCAAGGTTGCCAGCTGGCTCAATGCTGCGGCCGTAACGCAAGCGATCGATGTCGGCAACCGACACGTTAACCGCCTGGAGGTCAGCGACGGCAGATGTCATAGGCAGCAGCCTGCAGCCCAAGTCGACATCGGCCAAATCTTCTGACGGAATACAATTGCCAATGTGGAATTGGCCGATTGCGGTCCGCTCGAGCGAAGTCATAACTGCTGCCGATCCGACCGCGCGGGCGATGTCTCTTCCCAGCGATCGAACGTAGGTGCCGCTGCCACACTTGATCCTTAGCTGCAAATCAGGATAGTCGTAGTGTGTGATCTCGAGCGAGTAGACCTCGATTCTTCTCGGCGCCAATTCAATTATCTTTCCCGATCGAGCGAGTTCGTAGGCGCGTCGCCCTTTAACTTTCAGCGCCGAGTACAGCGGTGGCACTTGGTCGATCGTGCCAACGAACTGCGGAAGAGCTTTTTTCAGTTCAGCTAGCGTTGGGATTGGTGGTTTTTCAAGTTCCGTAACTGTTCCTTCGATGTCTTCGGTGTCGCTGGATCGGCCGAGTTGAAAGTCGCCGACATATTCCTTAGCCATTCGCTGTACGTATTCGGTCAGTCGCGTCGCTTTGCCAACTGTCAGAACTAATACACCGGTCGCAAGCGGATCGAGTGTTCCGGTGTGCCCGACTTTGGTGGGCCGCAGTTTGCGCTGCACGATGTTCACAGCGTCGCGTGATGTAATGCCTGACGCTTTGTTGACGCTCAATAGCCCGTTCATAAGATTTGGGACCCGCTTCAGAATGTCAGCGACGACTGCGATCGCGCCGCTGGGCGGCAACCACAATTCTTTGCAATTCTTCGAGCCTACCGCGATCTGCGGAATTCGCAATGCGAATGCCATCGTCGATCGAACGCCACGCGTCCGTAAGTCGATTCACCGCGATCTGCGACTGAGCTAAATCGGCGTATAGTTCGGAAGACGGAGCGTCCGTTGACTGGCGGGCGAGCTGAAACGACGCGATGGCGTCATCATGCCGCTGTAGCTTTGCCAGAGCTAATCCGTGTAAGTGAAGTTGCTCGGTCGTAGCCGCTGTCGGCCCTTGGTCTCGAAAGAGGCGTTCAAGAACTGCAACAGTCCGGTTCGCGCGATTTGCTTCTAAGTAGATTTGTGCGGTTGCGGTTCGGACGTCGGCGTCATCCGGTGCATAAGCGAGTGCTCTGTGGTAGGCCGCGAGCGATTCGTCAAGTTTGTTAGATTCGTGAAGCAGTTCGGCGTGCAGCTTCCACGCATATGGATTAGTTGGATCGACGTTTAAACCTCTCTGAGCTAGTTTGGCTGCCGACGCAGAGTTCCCTGTTTGCTTCAGCATTTGACCCAATCGAGCGATCGAATCGACGTCAGTTCCACCAGACAAATCGATCGCTCTCGCTAGTTCCAATGTGGCGTCGTCTGCTGCTCCGCGGCGCCACAGACATTCCGCGTAGTGGACTCGAGCGGTATGGTCTTTGGGCGAGTACTTGATCGCCGATCGAAACCGTTCCTCTGCGACTACCCAATCGTCTTCCGTCTGAGCGTCAATTCCCTGTTGAACAAGCTGTCTGGCGATAATCACTTCTTCATCAATAGGATTCCTGTTGCGCAGAGTCGCACAGCCTGTCAATAATAAGACAGCGCATGCAGCTAGAGCAAACCAACGGGCATGGTTTGGAGTAACGCATTTACACGTCGTTGAATCGCAGGATCGATATACGGCTATCAAGCCAATCCTTACCTATTGCATCCACCGGCACCGCGAAGAAAATAGACTCGCAGGAACGTTATCAGTTCCGGCGTCAGCGAGCAATGGAATCCAGAAATGAGTGAAAGCAATGACAGCAACGTTTGATGGGCTCGGCTTCGAGTTCATGTATCCCGAGGGCTGGGAACTGCAAACAGACGAATCGGCGGAATGGCCTCGCACTGTCTCGGTACACAGCCCCACGGGTGCATTTGTTTCGCTAACGCTTTATGAACGTTCCGACAGCCCCGAGAACCTGCTTGACGAAACGCTAGCTGCACTTCGAACAGAATACGAAGAAGCCGAGATCCACCGCACGGCATGCTCGATTCCGGGCATGACCGACCAGGACAACTACGAGGCAGATTTTTACTGTCTGGATCTGCTCGTTACCGCCCGCGTCGGGAAGTATGAAACGGATCGCTACGTGCTGCTCGCGTTCTATCAAGGCGAAAACCGCGACTTCGACAAATTGATTTCGGTTTTCGACGCGATCGTGCTAAACACGCTCAACAATCTAACAAAAGATCCGTGACCCGAAACGCCTGCGTAATGGATCTTGCTAAAGATCCTTGAAGCGATGAAAAGGATCTTTTACAGCAGACCCTCGAAAAAAACACGATACTAAGCCTCCCTGAAGTAGGGAAGTTTAGCAACTTTCACTACGAAGAATCGTTAGTCCGAATATCCGTCTTTTAGCGCTGGACAATGAAAATGTATTACTCGCTCGCCAACAGCGGAACGACCCGAGCTATTCCGTTCCACCGGAACGTTAGATCCTCGCGGCGACTTGGGCGGCTGATCTGCATTGCCTTACTTGTGTCATTCGTTCTGGCGAATGACTCACGAGCCGCAATTGAGCTAAAAGTCGCGACCGATTTTGAATCCGTTTCTGTGACCGGACTCAGCGATTCCGAAGTCAAGCAGGTTCGTGAGTTCGATCAAAAACAGCTGAAGGACGTTTTTCAAGTTCGAGTTGCGTCATCGGGTGATTTGGCAACTCCCGTCCAGATCCTTGGCGGGTACGAAATCGCCGACGGTGCGATAACATTTCGACCGCAGTTTCCTTTTGGCTCTGGAGTTTCCATTACTGCTGAAGTCCAGTCAAAAAATGTGCCATCACTCGCCACAAAGCGTGCGATTAAGTTCGTCCGGCCCGCTGCTGTGGGTGCTCGGCCGAAAGTAACTGAGATTTATCCGACTGCTGACCGTCTTCCAGAAAACTTATTGAAGTTCTACCTGCATTTCTCGGTGCCCATGCGGCAAGGAAACGTCTATGGTCATTTGCAGCTCGTGAATCTAAAAACGCAGGAGCCAGCCTCGTATCCGTTTCTGAAACTCGGCGAAGAGCTTTGGGATCCTACTGGCAAACGGCTTACGATTCTGTTTGATCCTGGGCGAATCAAACGAGGGCTCAAGCCGCGAGAAGTCGCTGGCCCGGTACTCGTCGCGGGCGAACAATATGAACTTGTTATTGACGCCGATTGGAAGAGTGCGGACGGTGTTCCACTTGGCCAGAGTGTCCGTAAACAGTTCACGGCAACCGAGGCAGACCCGATTCAGCCGACGCCATTGACGTGGAAACTTTCCAAGCCGAAAGTAGGAACGACTGAACCTCTAACGATCGACTTCAGCGAATCGCTTGACCACGCCATGCTTCATCGAGCCATCGACGTTCGCGCTGGCGGCAAGTCGGTCGACGGCACTATCACAGTGTCCTGCCAGGAAACAAGGTGGTCGTTTGTTCCGAGCGAGCCATGGCAGCGAGCAAAAACAGAAATCGTTTGCGATGCGACGCTCGAAGACAACGCCGGAAATAGCATCGGTCGCCCATTCGAAGCAACCGGCGACCAGAAGAACCAGCCCGTCAGCGAAGTGCGCGTGAAAGTCGAGTTTCAGGATTGAACCGTTAGCTGCTCGCGTTCGGACACCGTCACATGTTGCTCGCCGCAGGAACCTGCGGAGTTTAGTCCAAGACTCGCATTCGGACGCTGACGTCGTCGACGCTTGGTAGCTGGTTGATTTCAGAAACTGCTTGGTTCGCGTTTCCCTCGGTCGCGAGATGTGTCATGATCACGAGCGATACTTTATCTTCCGTGCTTTCGGCGGGATCGATTTCTCGTTGAATCACAGATGCGATCGAGATGTCGTGTGAACCGAGGATGTTCGTAACTTGCGCGAGCACGCCGGGATTGTCTCTGACTGTGAATCGCAAATAGAAGCGGCCTTTAGCGAATGCATAATCGGACAGTGCGACGGTCGGTTGCTTGTCTGACCACAACTCCAACGTGCGGAACGTAATTCCAGTTCGCCCCACTGCCGTGTCGATCATGTCTGCTGCGACTGCGGAAGCAGTGGGTAATTGGCCAGCGCCCAATCCGTGATAGAAAACGCGACCGACCATGTCGCCAACCACGCTGATCGCGTTGTTCGCGCCACGAACCTCAGCCAACGGCGTTCCGATTTTGACGAGCGTCGGTGAAACATGCAGCTCGAGTTGCTCGTCGTGCAGCTGAGCGACGGCCAACAGTTTGATCCGATAGCCGAGATCGCTGGCCCATCGCAAATCGATAGGATCCAATTTGTCGATCCCGATTTTGGGGATCTTGTCGGCATCGACTCGTGCACCAAATGCAAGGTGAGCCAAAATCGCAAGCTTCTGCGCCGCATCCGTGCCATCGACATCCATCGTTGGATCGGCTTCGGCAAATCCCAAACGCTGTGCTTCCTTCACAGCCGTTTGGTAGTCTGCGCCATGTTCTTCCATCTGAGAAACGATGAAGTTACTGGTGCCGTTCAGAATCCCTCCCAACGACGTAATTTGATTCGCAGAAAGGCACTGGCTGATGTTCGTGATGATTGGAATGCCCCCCGCAACGGAAGCCTCGAACGCGATCGACCGACCGAGTTCTCGAGCACGATCGAACAGCTCGGGGCCGTGGACCGCCAGCAAGGCCTTGTTCGCAGTGACGATATCTTTTCCGCTTTCCAACAGCTTCAGCATGATGGTCCGTGCCGGTTCCAAACCACCGATCAGCTGCGCGACGACTTTGATCTCGTCATTTTCGGTGACCTCGGACAGATCGGTCGTCAGGACGTCGGCCGGCAGATCGCAATCGCGGGGTTTGTCGAGATCACGCACGACAACCTTTTCGAGCCAAAGCGTCCGTCCGGCGTGTCGAGCTGTCCTGTCGCCGTGGTCCAGCAGAATCTTTGCGACTCCGGAACCTACGGTGCCCATCCCGATAATCGCTACTTTTGTTTTTTCCATCATCGAATCGCTATGATCAAGAGTCGTCAAATATTCGCCCCGCGGAAACTATAGATTGCTGGCGCGTCGGTACTTTTCGGCGATCTCCACTAGAAAAGGTCAAGCACAATTCCGTACGCTCATGGTCGTTGCGACTGGCAAAGGCGGTACTATTTTCCAGACGATTACGTTTTTTTCTACCGCCCACAAGACAATTGTCAACGTGGGTGAACCGATACCGAACACATCGCGATTTCGAACCCGTTCAGCTCGATTTTCCAAGGATCACACCATTTTGGACAACAACGCCTTTGAGTTCCTCAAAACGATTCTCAGCACACCCAGCCCGTCCGTCCACGAGCAGCAGATTCAGCAGGTCGTCCGAGAATACGTCGCAGACTTCGCCGCCGAAACAACGACAGACCTGCACGGAAACGTAATCGCCTGCGTCAACCCGGGTGCAGAGTTCCGAGTCATGTTCGCGGGGCACTGCGACCAGATCGGAATGCTCATTTCGCATATCGATACAGAAGGATTTTTGTACGCGCAAACGATCGGCGGCTGGGATCCTCAACAACTCATCGGCCAGCGAATGACGGTCTGGGCCGAATCGGGACCGATCAATGCGGTGATTTCTCGCAAGCCGATTCACCTCCTTCAGCAAGAAGAACGAACGCAGGTCGTCAAGATCGAAGACATGTGGTTGGATATCGGCGCGAAGTCGTACGACGAAGCGTCAGAAGTGGTTCGCATCGGCGATCCGGTCACGTTGAAACTTGGCTTCCAGCCGCTTCGGAATAACTTGGCGAATGCGCCGGGCATGGACAATCGAACGGGGGTCTGGGTCGTGATGGAAGCACTTCGACGGTGCTCGAAAAATAACCTGCGTTGTTCTGTCTACGCCGTTTCGACGGTGCAAGAAGAGATCGGCTTGCGAGGTGCGCGAACTAGCGCGTTTTCGATCGATCCACACGTCGGCATTGCCGTCGATGTCACACACGCGACCGATTGCCCAACGATAGACAAACGACAGCAAGGTGACATCGCACTCGGCAGAGGTCCCGTCGTATTTCGCGGCCCCAACGCGAACCCTCGAGTTGTCGAACGGCTCGCTAACGTCGCGAAAGAAAAGGAAATTTCGTTTCAGTATTCCGCGCTGGGCCGGGCGACCTCGAACGATGCGAACACGATTCAAATTAATCGAGGCGGCGTTGCTGCAGGTGTCGTTGCGATCCCAAATCGCTATATGCACAGCGCCGTCGAAACAATTTCTCTAGACGACATTGACCGGGCCGCCGATTTGCTGGCAGAATTCGTAACGGCGATCGAGCCGGGCGCTGACTTCACGCCGTAGAATGTCTCCACCTTCAAGCAGTTGAAGAATCCCTTAAAGAGGTTTCGTTAAAATGTCTGCAGTCATTTCGATTGTTTTGACGCTTGTTATGTTGGTTCTGCTGCAAGCGGTGCTGGGATTCGACAATCTGCTTTACATTTCAATCGAATCGAAACGTGTTGACGCCGACAAGCAGCCGTTCGTTCGCCGCGCCGGTATCGGTTTGGCGATCATACTCCGTATCGCGCTATTGTTCGTAGTGCTGAAGGCTGTTCAACATTTCGAAGAGCCGTTCTTTTCGTATCACTCGCAGAACGTGTTTGAGATTGACATCAATGTGCACGCGTTGATTGTTTTGGTGGGCGGAATCTTCATCATTTACACTGCGATGAAGGAAATCATGCACATGTTGACGATTCACGATCTGGGCCACGAGCACGACGGCAAAGCCAAGCGATCAGTGCCGGCAGCCGTTACTTGGATTGTGATCATGAACCTTGTGTTTTCGTTCGATTCAATCCTCAGCGCGATGGCGATTACTGACAACGTTTGGGTGATGGCCGGCGCGATTGTCATCAGTGGCGTGATGATGATTTTTCTGGCTGACCACGTTTCCGAATTCCTGCAGAAGAATCGAGCCTACGAAGTGTTGGGGCTCTTTATTCTGTTCATCGTTGGAGTGATGCTAGTTTCCGAAGGCGGCGACAAAGCGCATCTGTCATTCTTTACTCATAAGATTCACGCAATGGAGAAGAGCACGTTCTATTTTGTCCTGGTGATTCTCGTCTTGGTCGACATCGTGCAATCTCGCTACCAAAAGAAACTCGCGGCCGAGCGAGCAGCTGGTCCGCAGCACGCTTGAGTAATCACTAAACACTTCAGGCAGGACGCAAAGAACTGTTTTGCCCTCCCTTGGGAGGTTCGAAGCGAGGGACGAGACTTCGGGGAGCGGCTATCATCGCCTTTGAAGATTCAATCCTAATTCGCCCCTCCCCAAGAACTCGCAAGCTCGTTTTTGACTCTCCCGATGGGGCTGTGAAGAAACAACGAGACACGCTCACCGCAATCCTAACTCCATTCGCGCGTAGTCGAGACTCTCTTTCACGTTCGCATCTTCAAGCTCAGCCTGCTGGTCCAGCGGCAGCTTTGAAACGTACTGCAGGTTTTCGGCGGAATGATCTCGCACCATTCGCAGCGTTCTGGCAAGGTCCTTTGCTGGCAAAGTCGGAAACGTGGTCCAGTATTTTGCTGAGTGCGTCGGCACTTGCAGTGGATCGCGAGTGATTAATTCCAAATTGAAATTGACGTTTGGTTTGCGCGTTCTGAGAATCGAAACCATCTTCTTCAAATCGAGACAGCCTTGGCCGAGCGGAATGTCGGCGAGCAAGAAACCGTCGGCGTAGGGACGAACGGCTTGATCTTTCAGGTGGACCGAATGAGCCCACGGTGCAAATGCCTCGACTGTTTCGACCGGATCTTCCAGCAGCGCGATGCTGTTCCCCGTGTCGACGCACGCACCAACGAACTCGCTGCTGATCTGTTCGAACAACGCAACTCGCTCAGCATTGCGATGATCTTTGTGGTTCTCGACAGCGAGCGGGACTTTGAGCTTTTCGGCCACAGGGGCAGCAAGTTCAAGTGATCGTCGTCCTCGAGTTTCGAATTCGCGAAACATTTCGAGCGAGTCGAAGTATTCGTATCGTCTGCCCGGAATAATTGTCGTCCTCGCAGCTGTGGCACCAGCGGCGGCAGCTGTTTGCATAGCTCTCGTGAATCGGTCCAGGTCGCCCTGGTCTTTTGGAACAGAGAGAATCGCTTCGACGAACACACCGAGGTCGGACGCTCGATCGCGCAACTGCGACGCCAGGTTGAGCTCCAGAGTTCCCAGATCGACTTGCATTCCACCGGCGCCGACCTTGTGGCAGTGCTCCAGGAATTCGAACGGATCGGTCAGCCGGAATGAAGCGTCTTTGCGGTTGAGCACATTTCCGCGAAGGCGACAGCAGTAGGTCACTAAACCCAAAGTCGTCCCCGATTTCTGGGCGTCTGCTTCCGCGGCTGCCCGAGATGCAAGAGCCGCGACCGACGCGATTGAACCAGCTAAGAATTCGCGGCGCTGAGGTTCAGAACTCATGTCAATTTCACCTTGATGTAAAAAAACGTACCGTCTGCCGAGTCCGGCCACGCTTGATCCGTTGTTAGATAGTGGTCCATGAATTAGACTGCGTGTTTGGTTTTCCGATCCGGAAGTTTGTCATTCTAATCAATCGTTTCGGTCGACATGGGTGTAGTCTCCTTTCTGATTCCGGATCTCGACCGCCTGGGTTCCCATTCGGTCGACACATGCCACTTCGTTGGTTTTGATGGCGTGCCATGGACCGCGACCAGCCGTCTGGAAGGGAATTATCTTAAGGTCCAGACAACGGACGAAGATTCGGCAAAGTTCGTTATCCCTTGGAAGGTTGACCACATCGGCTACATCGCGTTGTCGACAGGGACGCTGAAACGTCGGACTGCTGCGTTTCACTTGCCATTGGAATTGGCTCGTGGAACACTTTGCCGATTGCGTAATTACATAGCAGCGTACCGGCAATTCGGATTCAGTCCAAACGTAACTCTGCGAAAACAGCTTGCCACTGCGACGGAATCGTTCATTCAAGCAGCGACATCCCAATGCGATGCAAACGCGTCAAGTGACGCGGCTCAACAAGCCATCAACGCAGCATCTGCCGGGATTATGACGTTCGTAGAAACGTTCACGCAGTTTCGTTGGGCAACTCCGGAACCGCTACCAAAAGTCTGGATTGGCCATGAGCTTCGCGAAGGATTCTCGGATGATCCTCGAGCGACGGTTGCCGCCATTCCGGTACTATGGAAAGGGATCGAACCGAACACGGACGACTTTCAATGGAGCTCCACGGACGAGCTATTTCGCCGCAGCTTTGAACGACGGCTGCGAGCGTTTTGCGGGCCGATGCTGGACTTGCGGCCGGGTGGATTGCCCGATTGGATCTACTTGTGGCAGGACGACATTGGGGCGCTTGAATCTTTTGTCTGTCGTTACGTTGCCGAAATCGTTCGACGCTATTGCGACCGAGTCCATATTTGGAATTGTGCAGCGGCGTTGGGCACTGGAGCGGACCTGAACCTGTCAGAAGAAGACCGCCTTCGGCTAACCGTTCGCGCGATCGAAACCATTCGTGCTCACGATCCAAAATCACCGGTCCTAGTTTGCATCGACGAACCGTGGGGAGAACATCTAGTCAAGGAAGAACTCGAGTTGTCACCGTTCCAATTGGCCGACATGCTTGCACGAGCCGACATTGGCGTTTCAGGCTTCGATTTACGGTTTAATATCGGAGCAAGCTGTAATACAACGTTGGCACGTGACGCATTGGACTTCGGAGGACTCGTTGACCGGTGGAGCACTCTCGCCAAGCCGCTGGTCTTGACGTTTGACGCGGCGAATTCTGACGAATGCCAATCCACGGTCACTCCAGCGCTCATTGCGTACCTCAGGACGAAGCGAGCCGTGCATGGAATCGTTTTCGGCAAAAACCTCCCGACCTAACATCGTTCGACGCTTTGTAGTTGGTGGCTGCCCTTCACGCTTTGACGCCGTTATCTTGCACGACACGCTCAACGGACCGCGCGAAGTTTACATTGGAAGCCGTCTGCTTCAGCGTAGACAGTAATAGTCGGCTGGATTCGCAGGCGAATGTTGTTAAGATCTTAACGCGTTTGTGCTCGAACACTCGGAGTCCCTACATCGCATACGCAACGCCCCGGTAGCTCAGGGGACAGAGCAACTGATTCCTAATCAGTAGGTCGCAGGTTCGAATCCTGCTCGGGGTACTAGACTTACGACGACTTTTAATCTCGGTGTCACCGTATTTGGCACCCTAAAAAATAACCCCCGTGGGTTCAGCACGGGGGCGGCGAACCTTTCAGCTCGCTCTTGGTGGTTCATCTTTGGACTTACATTAGCTGGAGGGTTCTATCTCATGCCGCGTAAACCAAAACCCTGGTGGCGAGAACATCGCCAAACTTGGTACGTCAAAATCGCCGGAAAACAATACAATCTCGGCCCAGACAAAGCTGAGGCAGAGCGAAGATTTCATGAGCTGATGGCTCGCCCAAAGGACGCGACAGTTCAGGCGAAATCGGTCTTGGCGATTATGGATGCATTTCTCGATTGGACGAAGAAACACCGAGCACCTCGAACATACGACTGGTATTGCGAGCGGTGCCGGTCGTTTGCTCTGACGATTGAGAAAACAATGACCGTTGACCAGCTGAAACCGCTGCATGTCCAGCAGTGGCTTGATCAGCATCCCAATTGGAACGGAGGAAATCGTCGTGGCGGCATCACAGCTGTCCAACGAGTCTTTCGCTGGGCGATGAAGATGGGATATATCGACAGATCGCCGATTGCCTATATCGAAAAGCCAAAAGCGGGGCGACGCGATGAAATAGTGACGGCGGAGGAGTTTGCCACGATTTGCGAACACGTTCGCGATCAACCGTTTCTCGATGTTTTGAACACCGCTTGGGAAACTGGCTGCCGTCCACAGGAAATATCTGCTCTGCAAGCTGCTCAGGTTGATCTTAAGAATGGCCGGTGGGTATTCGCACCAAAGGATGCCAAAGTAAAAACTCGTCCTCGAATTGTCTATTTGCCTGATAAGGCGAAAGCAATTACAGAGCGACTGCTGCAGTCTCATTCCACCGGCCACGTATTTCGGAACACCAAAGGGAAGCCGTGGACAGCTATGGCATTCAACTGTCGCTTCAACTATCTGAAGAGGAAGCTGGGACGTAAATTCTGCCTGTATCTGTTTCGTCATTCGTTTGCCACACGGCTGTTAGAAGCAGGTGTTGACGCTCTGACCGTTGCAATTCTTCTTGGTCACCAAAATCCGAGCATGCTGAGCACGACGTACCAGCATCTCGCTCACAACCCGCAGTTCCTGTTGGAGCAAGCTCGCAAGGCGAGCTGAGCGAGGCTTATCGATTCGACCGAGACGCTTAGAACGCGTCTCGGTGCTTTCGCTTCAGGGCCAAATAAAACAAAAATATTCAGTCGCAATATTTTCCAAAGTCGCATTAGTCGCTTTATTTACATAGTCGCACGTAGTATTTTGAGACTTCGCTATGGAGCACTATCTGATGGCGACACGCACACCCAAGGCAACAGCCCGCAGCTCACTTCGCATCGTGCAGCTG
>JAGQPC010000153.1 GCA_020426925.1 Planctomycetales bacterium
AGTTCATGCGTTGATATCGGAGAGCCCAATCGCGATCATTTAGCCTGTCAGTGCAGTCACTGCAGATTCTCAGAATTGCCGCATCGCTAAATTACCCTTGTGACGAATTTGCGGACTACTCTGCCTAAAACCCGCAGGCGGCAGGTTTGCGCAAGAAAAACGCAAGCGGCAAATGCCGCTTGCGCTCAACTTACTTGGTGCGTTTCGGAGATCCTGTTGCACACTACTGCGAATCGGGTAGCGTTTTGATGCGGACGTTCCTGAACTGGACGGGATCGGAATGTCCGGCAAATCCGAAGTGACCCTCAGTAAGATCCTTGCCCGGATGAGGGCTGTTACCCATAAACTCGCTAATCGTGCTCAAATCGGTATCTAGGATGACCGATCCGTTGAGTTCGACTTTGATCTTGCTTCCGTTAACGGTCACTTCTTGGAAGTTCCATTCTCCGACGGGTCGCAAGTAGCCTCGATGTGCCGGCGCCATGCCATAAGCGGAACCGTGATACTGCCGCTTGTCCAGACTGGCGTATTTGTCCGCGGTGTTGTCCAGAACTTGAAGTTCCGTCATGCCGACGTAAGCTGTGTCTCCGCTGCCTGGATATCGAATCGCCAGACCGTTGTTTCCGCCAGGTGGCAATTTGAACTCGAGCCGCACGACAAAGTTTTTGTAGACCTTGTCGGTGTAGATCGTGCCGCCTTTTCCTGGCTTGCACATCAATGTGCCGTTGTCGATCGTGTAGTTGTCCAGCGGGCCTGACCAACCGTCAAAATTCGTGCCATTGAACACCGATTCAAAACCGTCGTCGTTGGCGCTGGCTAGAATCTCATTGGCTTCGTCTGCAGAGATCTTCCGAACGAAAATATTTTTCCAACGAATTTCGCCACCGTGAGTTTGAAGCTGGATTGGTCCTTTGCTGAGCAGTGGAGCGTTGCGATCCCAAAAGTTCTCCATGGTGGCATGGTCGACAACGTGCTTTCCGTTCAGCCAGACTGAAGTTCGAGCACCAACTTGTCGAATGCGAAAACGATTCCATTCGCCAAATGGTTTGTCGGCCAGCTCGCTCGGATCTTTGCCTGCAGCACCAGGACTGTTGTTCCAAAGTCCGCCCGAGCCTTTATCAGCACCAATATTCCATTTTCCGCCTTCTTCGGTGTAATCCCAAATTTGAACTTGAGGCGTGGCGCGAAGATAAATCCCGCTGTCGGCTTTCGCGACAGTTTTGTAATCGACCAACAAATCGATGTCACCAAGATCTTCGTTGGTCGTCAAATAGACTCCGTGGCCATCGTTAACGAGTTCTCCATTTTCCACGGTCCAATGTTTCGCGACGTCTTCAAGATCGGCTTCTCGTTTTGCGGCTCGTTCGTCATCCGACATTTCGGCCAATTTGATCGGGCTGAAATGTTCCATGCCGTGCCAGCCACTAAGGTCCTTGCCGTTGAAAAGAGCTTCAAAGCCTTTTGGCGGATGATTGTTGTCTTGAGCCAGGGAAACGCTTGCAGTGGCAAAGCACAAAAGAAGTACGGTTAACGATCGCATCAAATTGCCTCAACGAATTGTGGAACTGGGGAAGTTTTGGACAGCACCGCTCGCCGTAGTGGATCTTGCTAAAGATCCTCCAGGGCAAGGGATCATTAGCAAGATCCACTACCAGCTCAGCGAAGCCGTCCAGGTAGGAAGCCAGATTCTAGCTCACTCCAGTTCACGGTTCCACAACCGGAAAATCAACTCGCTCAAAGTCCGTTGGAAGCTGCGGCAACGGAAATCGCAGAGATCCTGACACAATTACCGGATCGGTGGTCACGATTTTGTAACTTCCGAGCGGCTCATTGATGGTTATTGGCGTGCTGGACGATGGTTCGTAGCGGAAGAACAACGCAGCGTTTGCTGTTAGGTCCGTATGCCGGAAATTCACGAATTCGCTATCTTGATCAGTTGGCTGATCGGATGAGTTATCAGGCTCGACCAATCCACCAGGCAAGTTAACGCCTTCGCTCGCGACGTCATCTTCATAATTCGCGATGTCCGCTTCAAAACTCGAGATGTTCGTCGACGCCGCGTTCAGCCGGCTCGGTGACACCAGCTCCGAAATGTGCGTTGGGTAGCTTCCATACTGAATCGCATAGTTCATAAGTCGCAACTGCCAAATCAGAGCTCGGCGATGGTTTTCGAGTTTCACGGCACTTCTGCCGAATTGGATCTCGTTGTGAACGAACCAATGTGCCGCGACGGTGTTGTTTAGCTCATCTGAAAGCTCCGCTATCGGCTGTGGCGTTCTTTCGGTGTACCACTTTTCTTTCAGCTGCGAAGACCCGTTGGTCAGCCAGTCGTATTGTTTAACATGCATCAAGTCCACGAATCGCCTAGTCCGGATTCTTTCCCATGGCATGAACCGATAGATCAGAAACGTGTCGGAGGCTCGTGATTCGCTAAGCATTGATAGCCACTCGTCGGACTCAATAGTAGCTCGCACATTCGCATAGTCGTTTGCCAACGCGAGTTCTGGGCTCGGCGGTTGCTCAAAGTGTTCCGCAAGCCATTCCGCGAAGTTGCGAAGTGACTCGCGCGATAGGCCATTCGCTCCGGCCCACCAGGCGATGTTGTCGAGGACAAGCTCTTCCAAATTGACCGCGTCAACCCACTGCGCCATCAATGAGTTCTTCCTGATCGCGTCGGTTAGTTTTAGTGCTCGCTTGAAATCAACGACCGCCGATTCTAATTCGCCGTCGACAGTTTTTGCGCGAGCGCTGGCGACAAGCAACCGGACGGCTCGGCGGTTGATTTGCCCGTGCCGTAAACTGCCAAGGTCGGATGCTCCATAGGCGAAAGTCGGATCGTCAAGCGATTTGCAAACAGCTTCCATAGCCTTCTCATTTTCGGCGAGCCAATCTGTTTCTTCCTTTGCAATCGACCGAATGTTTGACCATTGGTGCGTCCAGCCATTGTGAACGGGCCGTTCGTCAAAACGTCCGACTGGAGTATCAGCGGTTCCGTCTCCGTTGCGGTCCACCCACTCGATCTCGGTGTCGGCGGTACGGAGACTTTCTAATTCAACAAAATGAAACCTTCCTATTCCATCGATGACCGGTTCGATTATCAGTTCAGTAGCGTCGGACAGAAACGTCTTGAACACTTCGTTTTGCTCAGCGGACAGAGAATTATTGAGTTCGTGAACTTCCAGCAGCTCGGCTTCGCGCCCATCTGTACTTTGTATGCTAAATACGCGGTACGACGCCGTGCAGACAATTGTCGCCGCGACTCCAAACGAGACGATCGACCAGATGAACGCCTTGTTTTTTATTCCGTTTCGTTCCGACAGCAGATCTCTCAATCGCCTATAACTGGCGAACAGGCATGTCAGCGTGACCGGCAAGATCGCGATCCAAGCCGGGATGCCAATCGCACCAGAGAATCCGGCCCAGGCTGCCAATCCAACGGAAACGATGATGGCCACGAATATCCCCACGATGTACTGTTCTGTTACAAGAATGCACACCTGGGTGGCAGCGAATACGACCAGCAAGATCCAAGTGAAAGCCTTAGCTTGCGACGGAAAAAACAACTGCCCGATGAGTGCCACGGCAGCAAAAACAGCCAACCACAACGAGTTTCTAGTCCACCAAACGACGGCCGTGCTAACGCCTCGCTGTGCCATGAACTTGTAGTTGTCCCTAATCTTTTCGGGGTAGAACACCGACGCCGAAAAAAGAAACGGCGAATTCGCGATGATGATCGCTCCAACGGTCGAACTGATTGAGTCCGAGAGCGTTGCGATACCGTAGAGACAAAACAAGATCGTTGCGGCGTACCAAATCCACAGCTGTCGCCATTGTTGCCACAACAACGACACGACCATCCGAAGCAGGTTCGGCTGAACTCGGCTCGCGAGGATGGGTCGTTCGACGCGAGGGCGAGCGAACGAAATCTGCACCGGCGCCGAAACCGATTCGCTAAACCACTTTGGTGCGATCGTCAGATCAAGGAGAGCAAACACAATTGTCGCAAGACCGGCATTCACGGCTGTTTGTCCGACCATATCGTGGTGCCTGATGGAGATGCTCATCAGCACTGTGCCGTGTAGTACCATCAGAACCAGTCCGGTCAGCAGGAGCGCAAACAGCGGATGCTTGGACAGAAAAGAAAAGAAAACGCCAACTACGTAAGCTTCAGCAGCGATCAGAAACGAAATCGGCAATGTCGTCGTGAGAATTTCGCCATCGAGTGAAAAACTCAAACGGCTGCTCAACTTGCTGATCGTTGCAGCGAACAAGCAAAGCAGGACACTCAACATCACTGCGCTAGCCGCCACTAAAGCCGTGCGACAGAGCAATATGCTCCGGGCGCGAACTGGAAACGTCCGCAAAAACACATACGTTCCCTGTTCGTGTTCACGACTGAAACTGGTCGCTCCGATCGCAGCCGGGAAGCAAATTGCGACGCCAAACCAAATGAACACCATTGGCTCTTCAATCGGCATGGAACCAAGCAAGTTTTTGGATCGGTTCGCTAACTCGATCCCGACGAGCAACATCAGAAAGAATGCCGAACCGATCAGCATCGCGCACCAGAGCCCGCGGTACTCGCGGTAGTCTTTCCACAACAATCGTTGAATGGCTGGATTCATCATGACACTTTTACCCCGGATGCGTCGCTAACGAAGGATGGAACCGATTCCGATTTCATGTACGCAATGAAAATGTCTTCTAAAGAAGGTGTCGCAACATCGACCGACTGAACTGCCGGATGCTGCAACATGGTTTCGCGCACGTCGTCTGCATGACCTCGAATCAGGATTCTGGCTTGGCGGCCGGAGACTTCTCGATGCACAACCGGGCCAGCGATTTCGAATGGAAGATTTCCGGGCTGTAGAGTCGCCGTCACTTCAACGCTTGTTTTCTTGAGTTCATCGAGCGACTCGATGAGCAAAATCTTTCCGCCTCGAACGATGGCAACGATGTCCGCGACTCGTTCCACTTCGATGATTTGGTGGCTGGAAAGGAATACGGATCGCCCGTTCGCGGTTAGGTCGACCATGCTTTCCAGGAACTCGCGGCGGACGAGCGTATCGAGTCCCGACGTCGGTTCGTCCAGGATTAACAGCGACGGATTGTGCGACATTGCCAACGAAAGCCCGACTTTCGCCTTCATGCCCTTAGACATGTTTTTAAGTTTTTGGTTGGGATCGAGCTCGTACTGCCGAATGTAGGATCGATAGTTTTCCAAATAGCCCGGAGCGTAAAACCCTGCGGCAAACCAACCAATTTGGTCAACGGTCATCCAGTCGTAAAGGGTCGGGCGTTCCGCGACGTAGCCGATGCGACGACGAATTTCGAGGCTGTCAGCTTTGCTGTTGAGCCCCAGCACTTCGGCCGTTCCCGCGTCGGGAGTTTCCAGTCCCAGCAGAATGCGGATCATCGTCGTTTTGCCCGCACCGTTTTCACCAAGCAGCGCGAAGACGACGCCCGGCGGAACTTCGATCGAGACCTGATCGAGAGCCTGAGTCTTGCCGAAACGTTTGGACACATTACGCAAGCGGATGATTGGATCGGAACTCATGATTCGCCCCCTTCTCGTTTGAGTGATTTCAGTTCGCTGTTAAAAATCTTTGTGAGTTCGTCGTCAGACAACCCGCTGCGACGACCTTCCGCAAGAACGCTCCGAAATCGGTCGCGCACAAGTTCTGAACGCTCCATTCGGCAGAGCTTTTTCGCATCGGCGGCGACTTGCAGGCCCGTGCCGCGAACTTGCTCGAGCACATCGTCATCTTGCAGCTGGCGATACGCACGCGACACCGTGTTCGGATTGATGGCCAGTTGCTTCGCCATTTCTCGGACAGACGGAACCAACTCGCCCGGCAAGATCGCCCCGGCCGCAACGCCGTATTTCACTTGCCGGACCACTTGATCGTAAATCGGAATGCCGTTGTTCGGCTGAATTCGAAAGAGCATCGAACTACCTCACTGTTCTAGAGTGATAGTACACTAGCAAGTTGAGGAAGTTCACGTCAAGTGTTTTTTTGTGGACGAATTCAAGTCCCAACACGGCGACGGACTGGAACGTCCGTCGTACAAGTAAAAACTCAACTGCCGGTCGTGCACCGGTCAATGTTAGCTTTGGTCGACACTTGCTTACGCGAAATTGTCGGTCTTTCTTGTGTCGGTATTTCTCAAATTGCTGGACCGCCTATTTGCCGCTATAGTGAACATGGAGGTTGCTATGACACTTGAAGCAATGATTGACCAATTGTCGCGAGACGAACAGCTGATCGCGATGGAGCTGCTCTGGAAGCGTATGACTCAGCACGCGAATCCGATGGCACCGCCAGAATGGCATCGAGACGTAGCTGCTCGACGTGTCGCGGCGGTTGAGAATGGTGAAGACACGCTCTCTGACTGGTCCGATGCTAGAAAGCGTTTGGCTGATCGCCTTCGATGAAAATCAAGATATCCGGAGGCGCCGAACGCGATATCGAGCGAGGCTGTGACTTCTATCGCAGCATTGATCTAGATCTGGCCATGTACTTCAACGACTGTATCTCTGCCGACATCGATTCGCTACGCTCTACGCTGGCGTTCATGCAAGGACTGACGGTTTGCACTACACGTTTTCGCAGCGTTTCCCGTTCATAATCTGGTATGGCGTACGTGATGAGGTTGCAATCGTATACGCCGTGCTCGATGCTCGGCGAGACCCATCCGACAACGACGCGATACTGCGCGAAAGACGCCGTGATCCGGACATCGCATAGAATCGGTTCCACCCGCGAGCGGTCGACCATATGATGGTTGGTGTCTGTCAATTTCCTGTAAGGCGACACAACTCGTATGCATTTCAAACTTTTTAATCGGTCGCTCGCCGCGTTATCTGTTTGCCTCTGTGTGTCAACCACGAGTTGGTGTGAGGCGGTCGATTTCGAGCGAGACATCCAACCAGTTTTCGCGGAGCATTGTTTGCATTGCCACGGCGAGGACGAACAGGAATCGAGTCTGCGCCTTGATCGTCGTGCAAATATGCTAACTGGCGGTGATTCGGGAATCGCCACGATCGTTCCTGGTAAACCCGAAAAGAGCTTGCTTGTCGACGTGATCAATCATGTCAACGAAGACATGGCGATGCCGCCTGACGCAAACAAGCTTCCGGAACAAGACATAGCAACATTGACGCGATGGATTGACGAAGGAGCGATCTGGCCCGGTCAAATGGAAGACGTCGCAAAAGTGGAATCCGACCATTGGGCGTTTCAGAAAGTAACTCGACCGCCTGTTCCGAAGGTCGACGACTCGAAGAATCCAATTGATGCGTTCTTGCGGTACAAGCTACATCAGAACGGATTGGATTTTTCACGTCGCGCCGACGCACGAAGCTTAATCCGTCGGGCATCCATTGTGCTGACGGGATTGGCGCCGACTCCAGAAGAGACTTCGCAGTTCCTATCGGACTACGACGCTGACTCGAACGCGGCTTATGCGGATCTGGTGGAGCGATTGTTGGCATCTCCGCACTTCGGCGAACGCTGGGCTCAGCATTGGCTGGACGTAATTCGCTGGGCAGAAACCAACGGTTCAGAAGCGAACCTCTATCGCAAGAACGCGTGGTTCTACCGCGACTACGTGGTTCGATCGTTTAACGATGACGTTCCTTATGACCAGTTTTTGCGAGAGCAAATTGCAGGCGACACGCTTGGCGTTGGAGAAGCCACCGGATTCCTGGTAGCTGGGCCTCATGTTCCCGCGGCAACGGTCGGGCGAGAACCGGCTGCGATTCGACAAGCTCGCGCCGATCGCATGGATGAAATCATGCAGACGGTCGGGGTGTCAATCATGGGCGTGACGATCGGGTGTGCTCGCTGCCACAACCACAAATTCGATCCGGTGACGCAGCACGATTATTACGCGTTGCAGGCGGTGTTCGCGGCGGTCGACCGAGCGGATCAGGCTTACGATCCCGATCCGCAAGTGCATCAACAGCGACGCGAATTGTTGCGGCGGCAGTTTGAATTGGAGAACGAGCGACGCGCATTCGACGCGGAGATTCAGCGGCTGGCGGGCGACGAATTGAAGTCGCTGGACCAGAAGATCTCGCAACTGGAATCGAGTACGCAGGGCAACGAACGGCCGGAGTTCGGCTGGCACAGCGGGATCGAGCCGCGCGACTCGGCGGTGAAGTGGGTGCAAGTCGACTTGGGGCGAACCGTGAAGCTGGATCGAGTCGCGATCGTCGGCTGTCACGATACGTTTAACAACATCGGCGCGCGGTTCGGTTTTCCCGTGCGATTTCGCGTGGAGTTGTCGGACGATGCGACGTTCGGCGGCGAGTCGCGCGTGCTGCTGGATCGGACGAACGCGGATGTGCCGAACCCGGGCGTCGAGCCGCAAGTGATCTCGGCCGACGGCGCGGCGGGGCGTTATGTGCGAGTGACCGCCACTCGATTGTCGCCTCGGCAAAACGATTTCATTTTCGCGTTGGGCGAACTTCAGGCGTTCGACGAACAAGGGAGCAACGTGGCGCTCAACGCCGCGGTGACTTCGCTCGATTCGATCGAAGCGCCCGTGCGTTGGGCCCGAAAGAATTTGACCGACGGCTATCACTACGGCATGGGACGCAGCGACGAGGCGAAGCAGCAATTGGCCACGATGCGCCGCGAGCGCGAGTCGCTCGTGGCGAACGCTCTTGTGCCAGAACGCCGAGCTCGTCGTGCCAAGGTGGAAGCCGAGCTGACGGATATCGACGCGCGGTTGAAGCAGCTCCCCGCGCCGTCGCTGGTCTATTCGGCGGCGACTCAGTTCAAGCCGCAAGGGAATTTCAAACCGACGGGCGGCGAGCCGCGCGAGATTCGGTTGCTGCGGCGCGGCAATGTGGTGATGCCGGACGAAGTCGTCGAGCCGGGATCGCTGGCCGCGATGCCGACGCTGGCCGATCATTTTGAATTGTCTGGCGACGGCAATGAAGGCGAACGGCGCGCGGCGTTGGCGAATTGGTTGACCGACGTGCGGAATCCGTTGACTTGGCGAACGATCGTGAATCGCGTGTGGCTGTATCACTTCGGCCGCGGATTGGTCGATACGCCCAACGATTTCGGGCGAATGGGACAGATGCCCACGCATCCCGAGTTGCTGGATTGGATGGCGGTCGAGTTTCGCGACGGCGAGCAATCGCTGAAGCAGTTGCATCGGTTGATTTGCAACAGCGCCACGTATCGGCAAAGCTCGGCGGATCGCGATGAATGTTCGTCGGTGGACGCCGACAACCGCTGGCTCTGGCGAATGAATCGCCGGCGGCTGGATGCCGAATCGATTCGCGACGCCGTGCTGCTCGTGAGCGGCTCGTTGGACACGAAGATGTACGGCCCGGGTTTCCAGGATTTCGTGATCGAAAAGCCCGAGCATTCGCCCCACTAACAATATCACTTGCACGATCCGACCGACCCACGAACGCATCGGCGGTCGATCTACCGATTCATCGTGAGATCGCAGCAACAGCCGTTCATGACGACGTTGGACTGTGCCGACCCGTCGATGCAGGTGGAAAAGCGAAACGAGACGGTCACGCCGCTGCAATCGCTGGCGATGCTGAACAACAAGTTCATGGTGGCGATGGCCGAACGATTCGCCGGGCGACTGGCGGCGGAGGCGACGGAGTTGGACGAGCAAGTCCGTTTGGGTTTGCGGCAGACGATGAGTCGACCGGCCAGCGACGCGGAAGTGCGTGAGTTCACCGAGTTCGCTCGCCAACACGGATTGCCAAACGCCTGCCGCGTGATGCTGAACTTAAATGAGTTCGTATTCGTGGACTAAGTGCCCGCCCACGAATCAACAACCATGCAAGCGGCACGGCGC
>JAGQPC010000154.1 GCA_020426925.1 Planctomycetales bacterium
GCTGGGAATTACGCTGTACGAACTAGCCACGGGGCAACCAGCAAGAGACGCCTCTTCGCGCGAGGCCTTGGTCGCTCAAATCCACGAGGAGTCTACTTTGTCACTGTCGGCCATTTGCCCGGACATTCCATCCGATTTAGAAACCATCATCATCAAAGCCACCGATGCCGATCCGGTACTCCGCTATTCGTCTGCAGAAGAAATGGCGCAAGATCTTGAATGTTTCCAGAACGGTCGTCCAATTATGGCGAGGCGAGCAACGCATTGGGAAGCGACTTGCCGTTGGCTGCTACGCAATCCGACCGTGGCCGCGTTGTTGTTAGTAGTGCTCGCACTGATGTTGTTGATCACGGCGGGAAGTGTCGTCGCGTCGAACCAGTTTCGCGGTCAGGCTACTTCGCTACGCGATCAAGTCAATTTGAACCAACAAGTCATCTATGCACGAGACATCGTCACAGCTCAGCAAGCGATTCGCGATGGCAACTACTTTGCGGCGGAAAGCGTCCTTCTTAAATACGCCAATACGTCATCCGGAACTGACCAGCGAGGGTTCGAATGGTATCACCTGTGGCAAGCAATACACGACCCTGCCTTGGAACGAAGCATTACACATCAGTTGAATGTTAGCGATATAGAGTTCGTGGGGCAGTCGAATCGATTAGCCATAGCAGGTTGGTCCAACCACTTACGGATTTGGAATTTAGATCATGAACCGCAGTCGCCACCGGAACTCGACATTTCGGCCTCAGACGGATGGACACGCACGGTAGTTCATCTGCCGAAACGCAATTCACTATTGACCGTCGACATGCGTGGTAATTGCCACGAATACTCAGAAGAGACCAACCAACCGGTGGGTGTTGATTTTGACATCTGCGAATTTGATACGACAGAAAAGCTCTTCTGCCGCGGTCTCGTGTCCGATGACGATCAGTTGGTTATCATCGCCGGTGGCTCGGACACATGCGGGCTAGTTACCGTTTTGGACGCACAGACCCTCTCTCCGATCGCGACAAATCAAGAACTCGTGGGTCGGGCTCATGCCGCACTCGTGGATGGGCGCTTGTTCGTGGGAACAGAAAAGTCTGCCGAATTGCTCGAACTAGATCCACAAGACCTAAGCGTCAGAGATCGATTCACTCTGCCGGGGTCAGCTGTCACTGCGATGGCTAATTCGCCAGATGATCGAACATTGGCGATCGCGGCGAAACGACATGACACGCAGCGGCTAGAAAGCGTGGATGTACTCTTATGGAATTCAAAAACTGGACAAATTGCCGATCGCATCGGCATCGAAGGCGAACCGTTTCGATCGCTTTGCTTCTCTCCTGATGGGAATCTGCTGGCGAGTGGGCAGTCACGAAATGGAACGATTCGATTGTACGCTACGGACGATCTGACATTACTGCGAAAGAAGGTCGTGCACAGTGATTCGGTCAACGATTTAGCCTTTACGTCCGACTCACAAAAACTGGTCACGGCCGGAAGCGATGGGTCCGTCCATGTTTGGGATTTAGGACGGTTTCTTAGTCCCAATCAAGTTGTTACCTATTTGAACGCTGAACTTGGATGTGCAGGAGGAGTTTTTGTCGACAACGACATCTCGTGTGTTGGGTCTCAGGGCGGCGAGCTCGTCTTTTGGAACACAAATAACGGTCAGGAAACGAATCGCATCCGATTCGACGCGCCCAAATCGAACTTCACGCGCGTTTGCATTTCCGACGACCGCAAAACGATGGCGGTCGCTCTGGAGGCGTACCCTGAAATTAATGAGACAAAACTCGTGCTATTGGACGCGTTCCTGAATGAAACGATTTTATCACATTCGTTTTTTCATGGCGATTCCGGGGCGTCGGCCAGAGCATTTTCCAAAGATGGTCGATTCTATGTTCACTTTATCAAAACACGCGCGTACATTTTCGATCTTCGTCAACGGAAACTCGTCCGTACACTCGAAGTACCAGGCTATGCGAAATCTCTTAGTTTCGCTGCTGACAATCAAACCTGTGTATTCGCCGACATCAAAGGCAATTTGCACGAATACAGCGTGCCAGACTTTCGGCATCTAAAGACCGTGCGTGGCGACGATCGGCTGTTGATTCGAGCCATTCATTCACCCGTTGCCCAGCGGTTGGCTGCGGTGGGGTTCGATCGCCGAATCAACCTGTTTAAAACGAATCCACTCGAACGCATCACGCCTACAGATCGATTTCCGCTAACGGCCCGCTATCTGTGCGACGTCGCGTATTCACCAGACGGCGAGCGATTGGTGACCGGCAGCCCAGACGGCACGATCCGGCTCTGGCACGTTGCATCAGGGCAGGAATTACTCTCCTTCCGCACTGCCACGTCGTACTACCCGACCGTTTCTTTTTCCCCCAACGGCGAGAAGTTGCTAGTGACATGTGGACCCGAAGCGTTGGTGATTCATTCCCCGCATCGCGAGTATTTGCAAACACTGACAGTTGCGGAACTACAAGAAATCGCCTGCCAAAATATTGTTGGAAAAGGGCAAGCTAACAATGGCGACTGACCAGAAGAAAGGCTGGCCAGTTGGAAGAACAAATTCCTTGTCCTCGTAAGTTAACAAGCCAGATTTGACGTAAGCAGTCCAACTACCCCGATTGTGAATCACAAACCCAATTGTCCCCTACGAAGTAAGCAGCTAATGAAATTATGAATTCGGATCTCGTTCTTCGAACGCGAGGACGAGTTGTTTTGTCTGTCTTAATTCAAATCAGATTCATTGAGGTTGCTTAAAATGTCTAGGTTTGCTTCGCGTTTTATTGTTGCGTTTGCTGTTTGTGGAATCCTATGCGGCAACGTCTACTGCCAGCAGTTCATTCCCGGTCCATTTTTCGCGGATGATTTCGAGGACGGCGACCACACCGATTCGTCACCGGCAAATTGGATGGGCGGCAGTGGCACTAGCCCCAGCGATCTTGCCGTCGTTGACGGGAGTTTGGAGATCTATGACGTTGACAATATTAAATCGGCCTTGCCTGTTGAACCTAACGGCCTGCCCTACTGGTCCTATGAAGATGCGTCCGTCAAAACTCAAGTTCGAATCATAGACGGGGGCGAGAATGTGTTTGCCGGCGTGTACGGGAGGAGTC
>JAGQPC010000155.1 GCA_020426925.1 Planctomycetales bacterium
GTCCAGCAAGCTCGCTTCACCAGCCGGAGTTACACGGATATTTGAAGGTTTGATATCACGGTGGACGATTCCCTGTTTGTGCGCATGTGACAGCGCTTCGGCGACCTGAAGCAACATTTTAACTCGCGCCCGGATGTCGCAATTGCGAGCAGTTATGTAATCGCCAAGATTTTGCCCATCTACGAATTCCAATACCAAGTACTGCAACGTCACATCGTCCTGCTCACATGAGTCCGCGTCGATCAACGATGCAATTCCGGTGTGCTCAAGCCTTTGCAGAGCAGCGATTTCCTGGTCAAACGCGTCCTTTGTGTTTCGGCGATCGAAGAACTTGACGGCGACCTTCTTACCAGTCGCCGTGTTCAGGTACTCACCGACCGTACCGAAAAACCCCTTCCCGATTTGGCGCTCCAGCGTGTACTTTCCGTCGCCGAACACTTCAGGGATAGTCGCACTTTCATCGACAAACGTCTGATACGCTTTAAGTGCTGGAGCAATTCTCGCGATGCTTTTCGTCACGTCCTCAACCAGCTCTGGACGGTCTCGGCAAACTTCTTCCACCGACAGAGGCGATTGGCTGTCCTGGCTGTCGAGCCATCGCAGCACAAATTCTTCGACTTCCGCAGAGTCAACGCTATCGTGCATCTGAGTCCAACTCCGTCAAAAAACGAGACATGTGTTCTAAAGCGAACCTCCATTTCCTCAGCACAGTCGTCCGGTCAACCTTCAGCGCACTAGCGGCCTTTTGGTTCGAAAATCCCTGATACCAACGTAACTCAAATACAGCTCGCTGGTCCTCAGGTAATGAATCCACATGAGCATGAAACTCCGTCCACTCAATCAACGTCAGAGGACGCTCCATCGTAACGTCGTTCGGTGTCAGTGGTGTCGACTGGTTGGTTCCAAAAGGATTCGTTCCTCCAGATTCCAAGTTTGCAATGTCGCCATATTGCCGCCGTATTTCTCGCAGGTGATCCAAGAGCGTCCACCGAATCTGCGTGGCCATTTTGCGGTCAAAATCCGATTCATCCGCTGGTGGGTTGTCTTTGAAGGCATTCCAAAACCGAGTCATCGCATCGTTTACCACGTCTTCGGTCTCTTCCCACCTGACAAGTTGCCCAAACTCTCGTTGCCGAAGTCTGTGCACATCACGGCGAAGTTTTCAGCGAGTAAGTCGGTCAGTTGGAGTGGTGTCATGTCTAGGTGAACTTCCGTGAAGCTTCCAATCCCAACATTTTTGCAATTCAATAGATTTTTCGTGCACAGAATTCTAACAATTTCCGTGGCTTGAATTGGCAACTGTCTTTGGGATATTCCAGATCCTGCGGGAAATAGTCGCAATGCGCGAATAGTGATTGTTAGAGTCTCGGGCCACGAACCTAGGAGCACGGCTAGATAGATGGAACGTGGAATTCGCCCGATAGGCGACGCGATCAAGCTTTATCGCAAGAAAAACAAGATGTCGATCGACATTCTCGCGGATCGCTCGGGAGTGTCGAAGAATACCGTCAAACGAGCTGAAAGGGGCGAATCCATTCGCTGGAACAACTTGCTCGACATCGCAAATGCATTGAATGCTCACTACATCGTGCTGACAGGAGGCGAAGTCCATCCAAGCTGTCAGGTCGTTCTCGACTTCGATTCGAGTTACGTCGCAAAAAATAAACAGGCGCTGCTTGCGCTTTATCATGAAGACTGTCGCACATTTTTGCCAAACTTGACAGGCGTTCCGTACACTGGCGAAAAGATCGTAGGCAAGGAACAGCTTGCTGAGCATTTCCAGGTGGTGTTTGATTCGATCCTTTTCTGTCAGCAGCGGTTCAATCTCACCGCAACGCCGTCCGGTGACACAGTTTTGGTTCTCGCTGATGGCTACACCGATATGCAGCTCGTTTCCGGATGGATTGGCGGGCATTATCTGGTTCGCTTCACGATCAAGAGCGAAAAGATTCTCGACGTTCAGGCGATGTGGACTGGAGTCGTACCAACGCCTGGCCCAATCAGGTTCGAAGACATTCCGCACAAGGGCATGCACGAATCAGGAACGGTGCTGTTGAAAGGACGAGCGTACGACAAGTTCGTCAAGACTCTCAAGGAAGATTCTGAAAGTTGACCGTTAGTTGGTCTCGCACGACGCATTTGGACATAGAGAATCATACGAACGAATACGGACGCGACGTTTGAAGTTCGAAATTGGGCGCGGCGCAGACCCAACCGCTGCTAGACGTGCGTCGTCCGGCCAGGGAGTAAAATGAATCACTCGAATTGCGTAATAATTGTCTTGACAGTCTTGGCGATTTTCGGCGGACTGATGGAAACTGCGTGCGCTTCGACATGGGAAGACAATGCCAACGGTCAATTGCGAGTTACTCCATGTGGAGCGCCGTTCAACTGGCCGGACAATAATCTATGGCGGCAGGGTGAGGTGATTGCGACCTGTTATAACGCGGTTTCGAATCGGTGGATTCCCTATGTTCGCGAACCAAGTAACTGGGACACGCCGACGATTCCGAGTTCTGCAACAGCTTCCGTGAATATTGGCGCACCTGCTCCAACAGTTCTCGATTTTGGAGCCCATGTTGGCAGCTTGTTTGTTAGTGACGTTGGTGTGCTTCAACTCGCGGGTGACCGAATTGCGGCTGTGCGAGTGTACTCAGGCGGCATGAATGATGGTGAAATTTCAGGTGCAGGTGAATTTCACCTCTTTGGCGATGCACAGCTAGTGAATGCTGGAAATATCATTGCCAACAAATCTGGTGAGCGATTTTTGGTTCAATCACAAGAGGGACACATTTCGAATAACGGCACAATGTCAGCAGAGTCAGGCGGTATTCTGCTTCTGAATCCTGTTGTGATAGACAACGTTGAGGGATCAATTGTCGCGAAAGACAATTCAGCCTTCGAAATGCGAGGCGGATCGATTCGTGGCGGTTTGTTTGCATCTGAAGAAAATAGTTTTTTTGGAATTCCAACCTGGGGTGGTGGCTCATTGGAAGGCGAGATCACCAATGCTGCACATTTTAGCATCTCTCAACGAGGAACACTTCTAGTTTCAGACGATCTTGCTTTGCAAGGAAGTGGGGCCATAGAGCTGCACCCAAATTCGGC
>JAGQPC010000156.1 GCA_020426925.1 Planctomycetales bacterium
ACGCGTGTCGTCGTACGACACGATGCGACGGAGGATGAAGACGAAAATCCATCGTCGTCAAGCGTGATCAGCTTGATGGCGTGCGCGGAGGTAAACGCACGAGTGCCAACCTGAACAGGATGTTGACTGCCTCGAGCGTTGCTGATTGTAGTGCCGTCGAAAATCAATTCGAATCGAGCTGTGCCGTTCGACGGAATCAAACGCAATTTCGCAGTACCTGTCGTTTCCGCAGTTCCTCTGAACCTGGTTCCCAACAGAGATTCAGAAACAGGGATGGTCCGCGAAACGGGTGCTGCAAACGTGTTGTAGATAAAATCGCCATCGGCAGTAATCCGCAAGTTCGGCAATTGATACTGTGACCGTACTGCTGTTGCCAATTCCTGAGAAAACCCAAGTGATTCCAACGTATTCAACGTCGTCGAGATCTGGTGGAGCGATTCGAAGATTGGATCCGATTCTGCTTCACGCATCGCATTCACTAACTGGTTGACGCGAAGCTGAAATGCTTGGCGAAAACTGTCCGGAAGTGATTGTGTCGAAAGCGCGAACAGAAGCCGATCAACTTTATCACGAACGCCAACGAATGCAGGTCGCTCAAGGCCGGCGTGACCAGCACGAAATAGAAGCTGTGCGGTTTTGAGGAACTCGATGTCTGGCTCACCGGTGGAATTCGCAGTCAAAGCGTCCCATTGCAAATAGTTCTTCCAACCTTGCTGTTCTGCTGTGGTGCCGCGTTGCAGGTACTGTTCCAAGTTCGCGAGCTCTACCCGAAGTTCCGCTTGAAATCGTGCTATTGCGTCGGCGTCGGGAATCACAAACAGATTCGCTTGCTCTTCAACGCGCGCGAGCAGTGGCATGTCATCTGACAATCCGCGGCCTGGACGCCACTGAGCGATCGCAAACACCGCCAACATCAGTGCAATCTTGTTAAGGCTGCAGGCACCATGCGTCGGACGCTGTGCTGTTGAGTCTTGAGGGGTGAAAGTCCGAAGAAGCTGCATGCTTCGCTCCGTGAAACCGACCGAAGTCGGGAAACCAGGAATCAGTTTCCCAGCACCACCATCCATGCAATGTGGACACCGCAAAACATGCCACTGCGGCAATTTGCGTCTTGGAACTGACGACTCCAGGACGTGCGGAGTGAGGTGCTATTGAAAGGTTTGAGCATCTTAGACCATTGGATCCCAAAGTGACAACCGAATCGACGCCATGCGTATAGAAGCTTGATCGTCAAATAGGTTTTCCTGATATCCTCGTAGTGAAACGCTTGCTCACGAAATTCCCCGCCTTCGAACGTGCGTCACGACAAAATCGCCAACATTGAAGCGACACAACAACGTAGCCTAGCTGCTGTTTCCGGGAACGCTCAAAGGCGTCTGCGGGCAATCAGTCGCCCAAATCGCCACGAATAACGCGAATATTCCGCAAAAAATACTCAATTGGTGACATTTTACATCGCCACGTGTTGCCGATTTGCCACGTGGTGCCAAAACGCATGCTACTTTTTCTTGGCACGGAAAACCAATTCCATCTGTTCGATGCAAGGAAGTTGCAGTGAACGCGTCAACCGCGCAACACCACAAGCGGACGCTTGGCATGCTGGCGATCTTCATGGTCGTGAGCGGCTCTGGTTGCGCGCGGTGGCGGCTTCCGGCGATCGATCCGAGCGGCGAGCGGATCTTCCTGCCATCTCCAAATTACACGACGATCAACACCGACGATGGGTACGCCCGAGGCATTCCTGCTCGGTCACCGATTGGCCGAGCTCTTGGCGCTCCGGGCCCCGTCTTTCCGGGTGCCGAAACACCGCCCGAATGTCCGGATGATCTGGTCGCTCCGAATCAACCAACGGCGAACCTGCAAAACAGCCCGGACAGTCGAGGCATCTCCACGCCTCCGGCCGTTCCTCGAGTCATGGTGCCCGGCTGCTTTCAACGTCCTGACGGCAAGACGTGCGACCTGCTGAACCGAGGCGCTCAATACGAAGGCGCCGTCGTGATTAAGCCGCGACGCTTGGTCGCGCCGGTCGGAAGCGAAGTCATACTAGTTGGCGGTATTTGCGACGGCGAAGGGTTTTACAAAACTCGCGAGTCGATCGAATGGGTGCTGCAAGAGGGAAGCGTTGGGACGTTTACTGAGCCCGGCGACATAAGCGAAGGGCTACTCGGTTACCGCAAACCGCTCGGTGGCCTGTTTTCAGAAATTGCTCCTGAATTGATTTCGCCTCGGTACGCTATCAGCTGCACATCAAAGAAAGTGCAAGTACTGACTCGCGGAACGCCTGATCCATCAGACGACGTGTTTGTACTCAACGGTCAAGGTTGGATTGGGCTGACGTCTGCTCAGGAGGGAACTTCGTATGTCACGCTGTTCGCGCCAAACCTCGAAGCGACAACCGGCCGTCAGACGAATTCCGTTGTGCACTGGGTCGACGGCCAGTGGACGTTGCCTCCTTCAGTCGCAGCCCAGAACGCCGGCCCGCAAACGTTGACAACGACCGTTAGGCGCAAACTCACCGACTACCCAATCGCAGGTTGGATCGTCCGCTACGAAGTCGTTGGTGGAGCGCCGGCCCTTTTGGACGGGCAGCCGGGACCTCGAGAAGTTGTCACCGATTCAATGGGGAATGCGTCGGTGCAAATCACGCCTGATGGAGCTCAATCTGGCACGACGCAAGTTCAGGTTCAAGTGATTCGTCCGTCGCGCGGAACTGGAGAACCGGATCGCCTGATCATCGGCCAAGGACACACCGAAGTCACATGGAATGCGGCCAATTTGGAAGTCAGCGTTCAAGGTCCCGAATCGGTCGAAATCGATGGAGACGTTGACTACCAGATTCAAGTCCGTAACCCGGCGAGTATGGCGGTCACGGACGTAACGGTTCGCAGTTTGATTCCCGTTGGGTTCGACTACATCGCCAGTTCACCGGAAGGTCAGCCGTTCGGCGCGTACGTCGATTGGACCATCGATCGGATCGAACCAGGGCAATCGGCGACGATCAACGCTCGATATCGCGCCGGTCAAAGCGGGCGAGCAAGCCATTGCGTTACCGCGCGATCACCGAACGCGCCGAACGTCGAACACTGCGTAGAGACTTTCGTTACCTCGAACGCGCTGCTGATTGAATTGCTCGGGCCGACTGAAGATTCAGTATTCGAAGTTGGAGAGATTGCAACATACGACATTACGATCACGAACCGTGGAGATCGAAGTCTCAGCGACATCACGGTAATCGACGAGTTTGATGCAGGCCTGCAACAACGTCAACTTACTGGTGAAAGGCGAGAAGATCTGACGGGATCGATCCGTCGAACGATTCCGGACTTGGCACCCGGCGAATCGGATCAGTTTCAGCTCAATTTCGTCGTGGTCGGTTCCGGTCGATTGTGCCACACGATAACTGCTCGCACGCAAGGAGCCAAAACGGCCACGCGAACACTTTGCTTCAACGCCGTGTTGCCGACTCGCGATGATTTTCAAGTTGAACTCACGGGACCATCGCAAATGACGGTCGGTGAGCAAGACGTGTTTGGCGTCGACGTTGAAAATACAGGCGACCGTCCTCTTACCAATCTGCGAATCGCAATCGAGCTTCCCAATGAGCTCGTCGCGATTAGCTCTCAGCCGACAACACGAGTTGATGAATCGAACCGTGTAATTTGGCTCGTCGATAAAACGATCCCGGTCGGCGGAAAGCTCTCCGAAAGCTACCAAGTTCTGTGTGAACCGGACATTGCCACGCAATCAGCCGTTTGCCGAGTTGTCGTGACGACAAACGGCCTCGAACGTTCCGACGCAGTGGACTTCACGATCCTGCCTAGAGGCGACGCGGAACCACCGCCGCTGATCCCAAACGACACCAACGACGAGAACTTTGGTTACGATCCCAATGACAGGTTCGACGACGACCAGCCATCCGTTGAACGTGCAAATCCGGACAGCGATCCCTTCGGAGGTAGTAGCGTTGACGAGTCTCGGGACGTGGTCGACAGAATCAACAGTTCTAATGACAAGCGGGCACTGGACGTCGAGCTTGTGTCTCGAACGGAAAAGACCGTTACAGACGACGGGACAAAAATACGTTTGATTTACGTTGTCGTCGTGACAAACATGGAAGAAGTATACGATCAAGATGTCAATATCACGGTCAATCTTTCACGCAAAGTAGCGCTCAACAAATACAGCGGACCGAGTCGAGTTGACTACCAAGAAAACGACTGGCATACGCTGCACATGAAACCGATTGAGACTCTGCGAGATGGCGATTCGGTCAAATACCTCGTTGAAGCGGATATCGTCGAACCAGGCGAAATCATCACGGACGTCGTCGTCTACAGCGAACGTCAAAAGCAACCAATCAGGGTCGTGAACAATACATCTGCTGGTTAGCGATTTGCCAAATGGATCAGCTCTGTAATTCGATTGGCAGTTGATCGATTTTTGCGGCGAGGATGAAATCGTTTTCGCTCAATCCGCCGATGGCGTGCGTCCAAAGTTCGATCGATAGATTGCGATAGCCTTCGATGTGCAAATCAGGATGATGATTGTCCTCTTCCGCAATTTCCGCAACGGCATTGAAGAATCGCATACCAGCCATGAAATGTTTTACGGTCCAGTCTTTTCGAATCCGCCGCCCGTCGTGTGTCAAATACCAACCTGGCAGCTGCTTCAATTGATTTTCAGAATGCGCGACCGTGCACGGTTCCACGCCGCCTTCGCAAGGCACACATTTGCGAGCGATCAATTGGCTAGAGTTTTGAATTTCCATGATTCGGTTACTCGCGTTTTGACGCAGCTACAAGCCAACAGAAACTATCCGACTTCATACCCATCGCGTTGCTCGCGCGACAGTGATTGGTTGGCTGCGGATGAATTTGTGAACCGTTCAGCGTTCGGATCCCAGTGAAGTGTTTCGCCGACTTTCATGGCGATGTTTCCCAGGTGGCACGTGCTGACGCTGCGGTGTTGGCTGTCGATGTCGGAGATCGGATCGTTTCGTGATTCCACGCAATCGAAAAAGTTGCCCATGTGGTTGATGATTGCGTCCAGCTTGCCGGCTCGCTCGGGCCGATCGAGATTGTCGTGTTGGTAGACGGATTGAGACTCGCGAGGTAGCGGTGAGTTAGCCAGATCTTCGACCGGCTTGCCTTGAATTGTTCCTCGATTCACAAAGATTCGCCCTTGATCGCCGGTGAACATGATACCGTTTCTTCCAGAATCCAAAACAGTCATCGTCACACCGTTTGCATATCGGTATTCGGCGCGAAAGTCTGTGGCGACGTTGAAACAATCGTCGCCGACGTTCGGATAAGTCGCTTTGCCCGTGATCTCGACCGGAAGTGAATCGATTCCCCACTGAGCGATATCTAAGTGGTGCGCACCCCAATCGGTCATTTGTCCGCCCGAGTATTCGTACCACCAACGAAACGTGTAATGAGAACGTTCTTCGATGTACGGCGTGTCGGGAGTTTGGCCTTGCCATAAATCCCAATTCAGATGGTTCGGCACAGGACGATGTTTGAACGGTCCGCCGGTTTTGTTTTTTCCTAAGACGACTTCGACATGTTCGAGTTTTCCGATTCGCCCTTGCCGAACCATCTCGACGGCTAGACGGAACCGGTGATCACTTCGCTGCCAAGATCCGACTTGAACGACTCGCCCCGTATCACGCACAACTTTCGTGAGCTTCTTGCCTTCGTCGATTGTCAGTGTGAGCGGCTTTTCGCAGTAAACATCTTTTCCGGCTCGGCACGCGTCGATCACCATCTTTGCGTGCCAGTGATCGGGAGTCCCAATGCAAACGACGTCGACATCTTTTCGCTGCAATAAGTCTCGGTAGTCTTCGAAGGCATGAGCTCGACTGCCGAAGGCCGACTTTGCTGTGTCGCGTACGTTTTGGTCGACGTCGCACAGTGCAACGATGTCGCCGTACATCGCAGCTTTGTGTGCAATGACGCTTCCTTGGTATCGCAGGCCAATGGCGCCGATTCCAAGTCGTTGATTTGCTTGTTTCGAATCGGCGGCAGAAGCCTGCGACCAGACGCCTGGCGAGATGCTTGTCAGCAACCCTGCGGCTTTCACAAAACTACGACGCGATAACATCTGCGTTTGCTCCTATGCGATAGCGAAAAAAAACAAGCCCCGAAACAGCAACGTAGTGGAAGTTGCTAAACTTCCTTTTGCCTGCTTTTCTTCATCTGGTCTTTCACTTGTTCACGATTTCGTTCATCGTGCCAGGGATCTTTAGCAAGATCCACTACTCTTTCGTGAAGGTTTTCCTGCAAACCGCATAGCTACGCGCGCGGCTTGAACGGAAACTGATCATCGATCGGTGCATTCGATAATTCGACAATGAACTTCGACAGACGTTCCACAACGAGTTCCATCATCTGTTCGCCTTTTTCTGCTGTTGCGGCGTGAGGATAAGCTGCGCCGGAATTCGTCGTCAGGATGTGCCACGGCCGAGTGATCGAGACCCAGCCTTCGGTCAGGGCTTCGAATTGGAAATCAGCACGTACCGCATCGTCGGCATTCATCGACCCGTCGTCGTTTCTTGCCACAAGTTCTGGATAGTACGCCAACATGAAGGACGTTTCCATTTCTCCGGCATGATCTTCCATGTGTTCGAAGACGTTGTGATAAACGTCCTTGAGACATTCGTACCAATTGCAGAGGAACAAATGAGCTTCGGTCTTTCCATAGAGTTCACGAAGCAGCGGTTTCATTCCGTTTCCGCCGTGGCTGTTCAGCAGAATCACTTTTCGCACTCCGCTGAGCACGAGCGATTCTACAAGATCAGTCACGAACGCGTACAACGTCGACGGATTCACGTTCATCGCCAACGGGAACTTGCGCAGGTTCGTTTCTGTTCCGTACGGAATCGTCGGCAACAGAACGACTTTTGCTCCTTGATTGTGGGCCGCTTCACAGATCCGCTCGCCCACGAGCTGACCTTCCAGGACGTCGGTGCCGTACGGAAGGTGAAGGTTATGTGGTTCGGTCGCACCCAGCGGCAAAACAGCTACTTCGTACGAAACGTTTTTCACGTCGCAATACGCGGTGCGCAATAGATTCCAAGTCATGTTTGGTCCTTTGTCGTGTTTGAAGACCAAACAATATACCAGGCGTCAGCACCGACGTGCGAGGCGGGCCGCGTCGAATGTTAATCACGGTTGAACGCCATGCCGACTAATCGCGAATGATGTGGACTTCGTCGTCAGACAAATCAACGTGCTTGATCGTAAGAACGTTAGTGTTCGTTTGGAGGCCAAATGTGTCAGCCACTCGTTGCCACCAGTTCGTGATGCGATCGTAAATGAGTCCAGCGTCACCACCTGTGGGCGTGGCGGCCGTTTTTTGAGGTCGCAAGAAAGTATCGAAAATGGCATCGCTCGACGCGGTTCGCATCAAATCATCGGATCGTGCAAGTCCTTGTTCGACGAGCTCTACGTCGTTGTCGCCGAAGTCGTAAGGCAACCCGTCAACGAAGACCTGTCCACCGAACGAATTGTTGCCCGGCAGTGAAATGGCTTTTCTTGCAATCAAGGTCGTTTTGCCTCCGACGGTTACGGTGCCGCCGCTAGTTTGCTTGATGCCCCCATCTTTGGATTTGGCCCAAAAATCGTTGCCAACTTTGACGGTGCGCAGAACGAGGTCGCCCACCGACTGGAAGATCTCGGCGTTTTCCGCACACACATCAACAATCCCGCCGAAGATATTGCCTTCGTTGTCGAGCAACACGTCTCGCAGAGCTACTAACTTAGTGTCGCCTCCGACGATGACCTCACTGTCGTCGGTTTGCAGAATACTTCCACCATCCGCAGTTAAACAAAGATTCCCGGTAGTCATGACATCGCCGAGGATTAAATCTCCAAATCCATCGCGAATGTCTACGTTGTTTCCGGTGAGACTGATCGGTCCTTGAAAGTCATTCGTCGGACTGTTGAGCGTGATGTCACCGTTTGTCGATAGCGTTGTCGTCCCGTGAACAATCAGCGTTCCAGTCAGACCTTGGCTGATCGGATTGGTCGGCGAATTGACGTTCAAGCTGCCACCCACCGTCAGTTGCCCGCTGTTCTGCGTAAAGCCGTGGACGGACATATTGTTCGTGATGCTCAGTACACCGCTGTCCATCAAGAAGTTTCCGCCCGTGTACGAGTCAACCGCTACGGGGCCCGGCACCGAATTGTCAAACAGCGGAGTGACACCATTGGGAATCACGACGTTGGCAACGTTGGCGAGATCGGGAATCGCACCTTCGGCCCAATTCGCTGGATTGCTCCAATTGCCGGTTGTTCCTCCGATCCACATCACCGAACCGAGACGGTCGATCGAACTCGAAGTGTTGTCTGCAAAGGTGATTGCGTAGTTTGCACCGCCATTGCCGTCCAAGATCACGGCAGATGATGGAGTCAGCGACTTGCTCGTTCCGACATTCTTGTCGTCATACGTCAAAACGATTGACTGCACGAGGTCTCCTGCGACTCCAAGCATCGCCGTCAGACCGTCCAAATGTGACTGAGTGACCGTTGCTGTCGTGTTTCCGTCGTAGACCTTCGTGACAGCAGGAGCGGTCAGCGTCACGGGTTTCGGCGTGATCGTTCCGTTCGTTCCGGACCAGCTGGAACCTGTCGACAGGAAGTAGTTTCCGGCGTCAGCGCCAGTTAGGTCGAGGTCTCCTAACGTGTACGAGAGCCCAGTCCCAACGTTTCGAGTTGAATAGATCCCGAATCCGCTGGCTCCCAAGTCATCGCCGGCGACGGTTCCGTTGAGTCCGATTATTAGATTGCCCATAGCAATCGTTCCGTCGTACGTTTTGCCGACTCCAGTTAGGTTGAGCGTCACTGGCTTCGTATCGACCGTGTGATTTCCGACAACCGTAAGCGAATTGGAGAAGTTGACGCTGGTTTCATTGATGTTTGTTGCGACGATGTCGTAGCTTCCGACCTGCAAGGTACCACCAGTGCTGAAGTTCGGCGAACCAAACGCAGCGGTGAATTCAGCCGTGCCACCAGCACCGTCATTCAGCGTGTAAGTGTTGCCGACAACGGTTGGAGCGGCCAACGTGTGCACGACGTTGCTGGAATCCATGTACTCGGCACTGGCGAAATTCAGTGCGGCCGGTGTGCCGAAGGTGGAATCGGTGTTATTGAATCGCACGATTAACTCTTCAGCCGGTACGATCGTAAAATCGCCATTGGCAAAGCTCACGGCGTAGTTCGCCGCCGTGATTCCGGACGGCACCAAAACGCCTGCGTACGATCCCGCAAGCTCATCGGTACCAGTTCGAGTAATCGACAGCGTTCCGCCTAGTTCTCCCAGGCCTTCACCGGCAACGAATCCGTCGTAGAAGACTCCTGCGTAGCCGACTGGATCCGATTTCGTAACAAATTTTGCATCGCTGTTTGCCGTGACAAGAAGCGGAGCTTTAGTGATGTCTGCACTCAAACCAGCTGGCTGGCTAATGGAGTAATTCAACGCGTCGTTGCCGGTCAAAGAGTAGCCGATCACGCTAACGGCTTTCCCATTGGCGGCATTTTTGTCTGCGAAAGTCGCGATCGGATCACCGACCAACGAAACAGAATCGCCGGCAACTGGAGCGACCGTTGCCGAGCCAGATAACGTAGCCGCGACCGTTCCGTCGTAGACTTTATTGTCGGCAGTGACTCCGGTTACGGTTAATGTTGCTGGAGTGATGTCAGCCGTCGCCATCGACTGGCTCGAGATCGAATAGTTCGCAGCGTGGGCTCCCGTGAACGTGGCAGCAAACGTGACCGCTTTTCCGGTGCCGACGTATTTATCTGCGAAGTTTCCGGAAAGCGTATCGATAGAAACGTCGTCTCCGGACACGATACCGGTGAATACTGCGGCGCCGCCGTTTAGCGTCGCTGCGGCCGTTCCATCGTAGGCTTTATTGTTTGCAGTAATGCCGGAAACAGAAAGCGACTTCGGCGTTATTGATGCAGATGTGTTCAAGGTCGACGCTGATAAAGAATAATCACTAGCCAGTGAACCATTCGTGCCTGTGATGCTGGCGATGGATAAGCCGCTGACGGTCAACGTCGTGGCGTCGAGCACGTCGGCATCGTTGTATAACGCTGACACGTGATTGACAGTGGCACCCGTGTCTCCAGTGATGAAATTGCTGAAGCTGTACGTCGGCGTGAGGCCACCGGGAGCTGCAATCGTGCCGTCATAGACTTTTGTGACGCCCGAGGTTGCTAGCGAAACAGTCAACGGCCGAGCTGTCACGTTGTGCGAGCCGGAGCTGCTAAACGGGTTCAGGATAAAGTCATCCGCGTCACCGCCTGTGAGGCCAAGTCCTGACAAATATGAAACGCTGCTGTAGTTGGCGGCGTGGGCTCCGTCGGCGACTGTGTAGACTCCAGTACCGGACGTGCCAGTCAAATTCGTGTACGCTCCGCTGCCAAACGTAACTGCCGCGCCGGACTCGTCGACGATCGTGTAGCCGATCCCCAATGAGTCGCCGTAAACTGACGATGTGCCCGTGCCGACTTTTACATACAGCGGCCGAGGAGGAACCGGCAACGCATTTAATGTAGGACGATCCGCGACGGACCAAACAGCGCTGCTCCATCCGGATGGCAACTGTGTTCCGTTGTTGGTCGCCGTCGGTAGTGTTGTGCCGTTGTAGGATGAAGCCGTGGCTACACTGCCTGCACCGACACTAGCCTGAGTTGTGTAGTTGCGTTCGTAGGTACCGCTGAGTGCGTATCCGGCGATACCTCCAAACGAACCGCTACCGACAACGTTACTCCACGAATAACTGTCGGTCAGCTCGCCGCCCGACGTAAAGATCACGCCGACCAAGCCTCCGCTGCCGAAGTAGAAGCCATAGTCACCTTGCACGATGGAACCTGTCGCATAAGACTTGCTGATAGCGTAATCGACAGTCGCGCTGGTCGTAGTCGTGTGAGGAGTCGGCAGATTTGTGTTGATGCCAATGTCGCCGACCAATCCGCCGGTCGCCAGATTGTTCGAGGACGAACCGTCAGTGCTAACGTTGGCCGTGCTGTACGAACGCATTATGTTCATGAAGCCGCCATTTTGACTTCCGACAAGACCGCCACCGAAGAAGAACTTCTGCTTACTGCCCTGTTCGGTCGAAATCACGCCGCTGCTCCAAACTCCGTCGAGCGAAGTGACTGTAGATACCGGAGTTCCCGCACCTCCGATGTTACCTGCCAAGCCGCCGACTCGGTATTCGTTTCCGGACACACCGTCGGCTGACGAGTTCGTTTTGATGTTGAAGTTCGTTACACCAAGATGTCGTACCGTCGAACCATTCAGTTCGGCGAACAGACCGAGATTTCCGCCAGTCGAGTTCTGAATGATCATGCCGTCGGCCGAGTGCCCAAGCCCATCAACCTTGCCGGTGAAAGTTCCGTTGTAAACAGCCGTGTCGTAAGTCGTGCCGCTCAGATCAAGCCCGTTTGCCAAAGCGTATTTGCCCGATGGCGTCATACCAGTGAACTCGGCCACGGAATCGATCAGAGTATAGGCCTCGTTGCCGATCTTCAGGCTGGCCGCTTTGTCGGCAAAGTCGATCGTGCGTCGCCCATCCAGATCTATGTAGAGATTCGTACCTGCAGTCGGTGCCGTCGTGCCGTTCGTGCCGCCGTACAGCAGGTTCAGGCCGGCTGTGGATCCGTTCACATCGATGTCGTTGAGAATCCAGATGTTCTGTCCCGCAACCAGCGTCAGCGCGTCGTCGCTGCTCCAACTGATCGGTCCGGTGACCTGAAGATTAGCGGCTGAACCGGCCTGAAGAATCAGGTTGTCAGTCAGCGAGGTCAGTCCGCCAACTTTCAATTGGCCCGCGCTGAAACCGCCGATCGAAATCGATGAAAACCCGTCAGTCATGTGTCCAAGATCAGCGGAGGTAATCTGCAGAGTTCCGATGCCGTCAACAACTCCAACACTGGTTCCTGCCGTATATGGTTTGATGCTCAGGCCGCCAGGCGCCGTCAGGTCTGCACTCAATTCCAGATCGTCCGCGATCAGTGTAATTGCATTGGCAGTGGTGTCCGTTGTTGACACGTTTTCTGTGATCGACAGCGTCCCTGCCTTGACTTCCAGCGTGACAGGACCGGTTGAGCTGATGCCGGTTGGGTTCACCGTGCCTATGGTTAGCGTGTCGCTGTCGGTGTAGTATAGGCTGGAAACGCCGCTGGCTGCGAGCGTTTGCACATTGTTGCCGGCGCTGTCGAGGGTCACGCTGCCGCCGAGAATCGCAAGCTGATCGCTGACGACAAAGCCGCTCGCTCCGTCTGTAATCGCGCCCGATGCATCCAGGGTGACGATGCTTGTTCCGGTCGAAGTCAATCCGGCGTTGATGGTGACATTGCCGCCATAGATGCTAACCGGCGCGTTAATCGTAGCCGCGCTTCCAAAGGTGACGGTGTCGTACGGCGTGGTGTCGGTGCCGATGGTCAGACCCGATAGCGTCGTCCCGAAGTTCCACCCGGTCGTGTTCGCCGAAGTCCCGCTGCCTGCTGCCGAGAAAGGCTGGAAGGAGAGAGCGCCCGTCGTGTCAATATTCATGTTCGCCGAGTTATTTGGAATCGAGTCGGCGATGATCACGATGTCGCTGGTAGAACTTGTCACCGGCGAACCTGCTTTTGCTCCCAGATAACTTAGGCTCGACGCATTGTAGAACGCCAGGTCGTCATCACCCGTGTCGATCGTGATGGTGCCCGCCGCTGCCAATACTTCGAGGTTCCCGCTGTCGACCACGCTACCAACTCGAATGCCGATGTCCGCTGCCGATCGACCAGTCAGCGAAATGCCGCCGCTGCCGGTTGCGTTGATCTTCAAGTCGTCTTCGATCAGCAAACCCATAAAGTTCGCGTCGGTCGAGGCCGTTTCCGCCGCAAGCGCGATTGCCGTTGTATCGTTCGAGCTGCTGCTGAGTGTCAGCGAGTTATCAACGCCATTCGGATGAACACCAATCAACATCGCGTAAGCACCACTTGCGCCCGAGTAGGCATTCATTTCAATCGAGCCGCTGCCCGCGTTGATCGAACCGTTCGTGCCGCCGTGTACGATACCCGAGCCCCCTCCTGCGCCGCCGCCGACCGTATTCAGATCCATGCCGGCTGCATAGAAATCACCGCCCCCAGTCGCAATATTGGCGTTGGCAAGTCCGATACCAGCTCGCCAATCAGGACCATTAGGCACCGTTACTCCCGATCCGCTAACGGCGTAACCATTGCCGACCGTAAGGCCATTCCATGTTGTCGTGCCGTCACCAACAAGCGTGCCAGGTGTCGCCTTGCTGGTGCTTCCGCCGAGCCACACGTGCCCGCCGCCAGTCGTGATCGAGCTTCCGTCGGCCAAGTAAACATAGCCATCGACGTTGCCGCCATCGGTGCTGGCCCAAGCGATTGCGTTACCTCCGTCGGTTGTGATGTCGACAACGGTTCCAAAGTGGATGCTGTCGGGCGTTTTGATGAGCACATCGCTGGTCGAAGTCGTGACGCTGCTGCCTGCTTTTTGTCCAATGTTCACGCCGGCTCCGCTGATGATATCGATCGACCAAATGCGTCCGCTGTCGCTGAGCAACTGGATGTCGCCGCTGGCTGCCAGCACGTCGAGTCCGCCCAGCCGCAACGCGCTCGCGCCAGTTCCTGCCGCGTCGCCTCGCAGGGTCACGCTGCCGGTGCCCGTTGCTTCGATGGAAATGCGTTTCGTCGTACCACCGTCGATCGCAATGCCGATGCTTTCTGAAGCACCATTGCGAGCGTATCCGTCGAGCAAAATATTACCGTTCTTGGTACGTATTACCGAGTGCCCACCAGTCTCTCCTCGAAACGAGCCCAAGTCGAAGCCAACCGAACTTACGCCTGTGCTGTCGGAATAGCCGTGCATCGTGATGTCGCCATCTTCTCCCGCGTCAAACGCGTAGCCTTGATACGTTTGAATCGCGTAGCCAGCCGATGCGTAACTGGACTTGCCGTTGATGATGATGTCACCGCCGCCGCTGAACAAATCGACGTTGATATCTTGAGTGGTGTTGTTATCAAGCCCGAACAGAACACCGGCGTAGGTGGTCGCATTCACAGCATAACCATCTGGAGTCCCGTCGCCCGCCGCGCCGAGTCCAATTCCCGAGGAGACCCCACCGTCGTCCAGTCCTCCGGCGATGACGATGTTTCCACCGCCGGTCGTGTGTGTCATCGCTGTTCGATCTGCCGACGTCCGAGTATCGATCAAATTGTTCTGAACGATTTGAACTCCGCCGTCGCCGCTGTTGTCGCTGTCAGCCCACAGAATCGCATCGCCCGCGTTGGTTGTGAGCGAAGCCCCATCGCTCAGAACAACGTCACCGGCCCCTTTCAAAAGGATGTCGCCGCCCGTCACATCACTGGTATCGATGGCATTGTCGACGATGATATTGCCACCAATCAGGTTCAAGTCTCCGCTAATACTGATGGGGTCGTAAGCGCGAATGCCCGACGTGATACCATCTTTGCCAATCGTCAATCCGCCCAGCAAACTGTAGTTATTGATCTTCAGCCAATCCGCATCGATCGAACCGGTGAACGTGTCGCTTGCAATCGTACCATCGAAGTCAAACTGCAAACCGATTGTTGTCCACGCGTTGTCGTGCGGCTTAAAGGTGAAGACGCCTGTCGAGTCGATCGTCAACACAGCACCGTCGATGTCATTTGCGATCAGCGTGATGTTGCCTGAACCAGCGTTGATGAAGTGGTTGGCGTTTATCCCAATTCCATCGATCCCTAGGTTGTAACCATCACCGCCCCAAACAAGAACGTCGCCTCCGTTGGTGGTAACGTCTCCGTAGAAGTCGAGCGCATTGTGATTGAATCCGTTTGCGCCATCCGAGGCGCCGTCACCGACGGTAAGGCCATTCCAGGTTTCGCTGCCGCCATCGGTCGAGCTGCCACCCATCCACAAGTGTCCGCCACCGGTGTTGATATGGCCAAAGAAGCCAGTTCCGCCACTTCCTGTATTGTGATAGTCGGACCATAAAACCGTGTCGAGCTCCGTGCCTCCGCTGGCGGTCACATTGCCGATACGGACCCGGCCATCGGCTCGTAAGGTAATAGTCGAACGATCCCCCCCCGTTTTGAAGACGTCACCGTTAATTCGGATTGAATTATCCGTCGCCGAGTTTGATTGAACGTAGATGTCCCCTGTATCGCTGCTAGTTACATTGCCATCGATTACGATGTCGCCACCGTCAATCGTGATCGCTCCCGGAACGACCAACGAAGCATCTACGTCGATGTTGTTTGTCGCAGAAAAGTTCAATGCGCCACCGCTGGTAAGTGTTGTGCCGTCTACCGTCAGGCCGATGGTACTGCTGACCGTTAACGCCGAATCATAATTCTGTGCTCCCGTCGTAATCAGTGAATTTCCGTTGACGGTGACTCCATTGGACATCACGTCCAGCGATGCCAAAGCCTTGCCGCCGCCGATGCCGCTCGCTGTCAGCGTTCCCGTTCCCGCGTTGATGGTAACGGCTGTTGGCGCCAGATTTGTTTCACGAACGTACCATTCTAGATTCGCCCCAGTTCTTGGGAGGTCGTTCCAGAGTCCAGCGGTACCGGTAAACTGCTGAACGCTCTCGCTTTCTGTGTTTAAGGGGGCGATCCCCGACCCGTTCCAGTTATTTGGTTCCCCGGTGCTCCAGTTGTTAAACAGACCATTGGCAGAGGACGCGCCGCCGGACGCACTTTGGTACGAATAAATTAGTCCGTTACCACCATCCTGCAGACCTTCCGGCCCCGTAACCCAACGCCAGGCACTGTCTGTTCCAATTCCTACGACCCTTCGTCCGCCTAACCACGACTGTTGATAATTGACCGCCATTCCGGCGATAGCGTTCTCTAGCCGAGAGGTAACGGTTGCCAGGTACGTATCGCCAACCTGATCGCCCGAACCTGACGCTGCCGCGCTGAGCGCGGCAGACCAGTCAAGCGTGGCATTGATTCCGGCATATGAATTGCCGGAATTGAGGAGGCCTTCAAAAACAATATTGCCGCCTCCAGAATCGAAGGTGACCCCACCGACAGAATTCGCGACAATCGTTTCGCCATTGATCGTGATATTGCCGCCGGCGGTTTGCAGCGTCTGTGCGGAAGAACCGTTGATGTACAGGTCACCGCCAACCTTGACCGTTGAACCACCAATGTTCGCGGTGTCGCCATTGCCGAAGGTCAGTGAACCACCGTTGGTTTTGATTCCAGCAGACGTGATTGCGTTAATGCCGTCGCCCGAGTTGTCCGTGTCGGCCCACAGTTTGACGTTCAATTTGGCCGTGTTTCCGTTCTGAGTTGCGTCGATACCGGTAGCCGCATCAAGACGGATGTGACGAGCTGCCTTCAGTGTCAACGTGGCGTCGCCCGCCATGGCGCCGGTGATAATGTCGCCGGTTACCGTGATGTCACCGTTGTCACTGCTGTTACCAGAACTTCCATAGCTTGTATTGTTGGCCGTTGTGGCAACTTCAACGCTGGTTCCGGAATTCAACGCGCTCACAATGTTGCCGGCCGCAACGGCATCAATCAGATAGTTGTACGGATCGATCAGCCAATGTCCGCCTTCGCCGTTGGATGCACTCGCATCGACACTGATACCGTTCGTGTCGACGCGATGCCCGGAAGTTTCGATTTTGCCACCGTCGCCCAACATTTCGCCCGCTTTTGCGACCAGCGTTCCGAACGCTTTCGTGATCGATTCAAGCTTCGTCACGTCCGACCAAAGAACGATCTTTCCACCGTCGCCAGTGTTTGTTGCCGACGCGTCGATCACCGCTCCCGACTCCATCGTGACGGTCGTGGCTTGCGTTATGGAGCCACCGCCCTGCCAATTGCCGCCGACGAGTACTTCGCCACCGCCGCGAGAACCAGTTGCGTCAATAGACGAATTCTTGGTGAGCGTGATTTCGTCTGCTTCAAGTTGGACTTTTCCGCCAGTCGTCCCGTCGACGTGAGCGTCCTGCACAGCAATCGTTCCATCGTGCAGGATTTCGCCGTTAGGATTGACCAGATAGACTTCGCCTCCAACAGTTGCCGCTCCCGTCGCTCGAATTGTCCCTGTGTTTTGAATTAAGCTTGCCGTTGGGCTGATTCCACTGGCCAGAGTCTCCAGTGAAGGCTGCACGTAGGTGACTCCGTTGTCCAGCGTCACTATTCCACCTGCCGAAAGCGTAACGTTGCCACCGTTCGACTGAATTACGCCGTTGTTCGTGATTTGGTTGGCGACTAGGTGCGCGCCGCCTTTTCCGGTATTGATTGTCCCATTGTTTACGATCGCTGCGTCGGATCCGTTATTGCGAAACGGCAACGGACCTCCCTTCATGAAATCGTCGTTGGCGATGTCAAACGTCGAGGCAACAAAGCCGTTGGTGTTCACGACACCCTGCGAACCGAGGACAATCCCGCTTGGATTCACGAGATATACATGTCCATTTGAGTTCAACACTCCGTTAACGGTCGAGGACATGTTTGGAGTTACGACTCGATTCAGAATCGCTGAGTTCGAGTTTGGCAAATTAAAATTAACCGCTTTGCCCGCGCCAACGTTGAATGAGTTCCAATTGACAATCGACCGAGCGGTCGATGCATTGACGTTCAACAATCCGCCTGTTGAATTCAGCGACGCAGTTCCCGCGACTACATTTCCACCAGTAGGCAGTCCTGCATCTTGTGCGACAACAACATGCACAGTGATCGCTAATGAACTCAAAGCCAAAAGACCGGCCATTTGTTTGCGAGTGCAGCTCTGGAGCAGAAGGCGCGTTTTGGGAATTTGATTTGTCTTTGCCGTGTTTCTGTTTGCCATGATGTACGCGTGCCCGGTGGGTCGTTTGGGGCAATAGGGTGGGGCGAATTCGGAACGCGTTGCCGAATCAGATCGCATGGGCAGATATTCGTAAGAGACAATAGCTTGCACGTAACATAGACCGTTCAAATAAAGCGACAGATTGCGGGCAGCCGAAGTTGGCGTGAGGACATCCCGCCAAAGCTTCGGTGCATGCAGTAGACGATTCCTTACCGCAACCGTTGCAATCGATCAATCAATGCCAACCATTGATTTAGTACCCGCCACCACCGAATGAAAGATGACGCAATGAGTGTGGGAAAGGATTCCCATGACTTCTGCTTCGTTTCAATTGCCATGATTCAGGGAGGAATACCATGGCCCACGCACGCCGTTTGGGCAGGCTCGTGGCGTTGCTGCTACTGTCGGTGCCACTGAAAAACGCGGTTGGACAAAATTACGATCGCTACGCGCCGAGGAATCTGAACGACTCGAAAATCGAAAATCGCTCGCAGGAGATTCCAGCTCCGGATCTTGACGACGTCACCGGCGACGATCGCGTCCTCGTGGAGTCGCTGGATGCGGTTGTCGTCGTCGATCAAAAAGAAAAAGTCTCGCGTTCGCCTGACATAGACTCGTTAGAAGGCATTCACTACCAATTCGATGCCGCCGATTCGCTCGTATTTCAGACTGGCTTTCAAAACATCATTCACCGCTACATCGGTCAGCCGATTACGCTGCGTCGCCTAAACGAGATGGTTCGCGAGGCGATCGTCTACTACCGAAATTGCAAGCAGCCAATCGTCGACATTCAAATCCCGGAGCAGCGAATCACAGGCGGTACGGTTCATTTGATCGTGATCGAGACGCGAATCGAATCGGTGATCGTTCAGCCCGGCTGTTACTTTGATTGCGACGAAATCAGCAAGTGGATCGCTTGCACGAGATCGGGCGACCGCGTGTACGAACCAAACCTTGAGTCAGACTTGTTGTGGATGAGTCAAAATCCGTTTCGCCGCGTGTCGGTCGATTTCCAAAAAGGAACCAGTCCTGGCACTACGGACGTTATCTACAAGGTCAACGACGTACGACCGCTGCGAGGGTACGTTGGCGGCGACGACACCGGAGTGCAATCGCTAAACTACGGCCGTTTCTTTGGCGGGCTGACCTACGGCAACCTTTTCAACCGCGGCGGCACTCTAGGTTACCAATTCACGACCGACGAAGAATTCGCGCTGCTGAAGGCACATGCGGTAAGCTACAACCAACCACTAAATCGCTGTTGGTCGTTTCAAAGTTATGGAAGCTGGGCCGGCGTTTCTCCTGTCGTAGGTTTTGGGCTTCTCCAAGACGGTGAAAGTTGGCAATTGGGTGCCGGCTTCGCGCGTCATCTGATTCGGAATCGGTGCGAATCTGCGAATCTGGTCTTCGGTGTCGACTTCAAAAGCACAGACAACAACCTCGAGTTTGCCGGGAACACGATTGCAGGATCCAACGCAGACCTGTTTCAAATTCGGATTGGCTACGACCATTATTGGCGAGGTTGTTGCGCGGACGATTATTCGCTGGCTCGCCTCGACATGTACGTTGGCCCAGGCGGCGGAATGACCGGAGCTCACTCGGCGACGGCGTTTAACTCGATCCGTCCAGCAACGTCACCGGATTATGTTTATGCGAGAATGGTTTTAGAAGATTCGCGGCACGTCGGCGATCACGTCCAGCTTGTTGGCAGATTGACCGCACAGACTGCATCTGAGCGACTACTGTTCAGCGAGACGCTGGGACTCGGCGGCTTTGATACGTTGCGTGGTTACGATCAACGGGCGTTCAACGGTGATCACGGCTGGATCGCGAACTTTGAACTCGGACCTCGGACTCGACGTTGGGGATACCAAGACAATCTGCGAGTTCTCCGACCCTATGTGTTCTTTGATTTTGCCAATGGATACATCGACGATCCACTGGCGGGCGAAGATGCGTACACGTTTGCCATGACGACAGGGTTCGGAACACGGTTCCAAATTAGTGATCGACTGATCGCGCGGTTCGATTATGGATTCGGTGTGAGAGACATGGACGCGACGACCAGAAACGACCGAGCTCACTTTGGCGTTACGTGGATTCCTGGCCCCAGACCGTAAAGAAATCGTGCAACGTTTTGAGACTCTATGTTGCGGTTTGCGCTATTCACTCTCTCGCTGGGCATTGGCGTGCAGATCACTTCATCCCTCGGGCATTGCTACCTACACAAGCCGTAATCAACATACTGCACCCTCCCGAGGGAGGGTCGAAGCTGAGGAACGAAGCTTCGGGGAGGGGCTTGGTGGCAGCAACAGAAAAGCGTGCCTCGCAATCTGCCCCTCCCCAAAAACTCGTAAACTCGTTTTTGACCCTCCCAGCGGGAGGGTGAAGT
>JAGQPC010000157.1 GCA_020426925.1 Planctomycetales bacterium
GGCAGAAAAACTCGATTTCCATCTGTTCGAACTCGCGCGACCTGAACGTGAAGTTCCTCGGCGTGATTTCGTTTCGGAAACTCTTGCCGACCTGAGCGATGCCGAACGGGACGCGAACGCGCGTGCTATCCACAACGTTTTTGAAATTTACGAAAATGCCCTGAGCCGTCTCTGGGCGAAGATGTGCGGCACCTTCCTCGCCAGACAACGCACCGATGTATGTCTTAAACATCAAGTTGAATTCGCGAGGCTCCGTCAGAGTGCCAATACTCTTGGCGTGCGGGCCGTACACTTTCCCGAAATCTTCCACAGTGGTCAGCGAAACAGTTGAGCCGTCCCACTCGACTTTGTCTGCATCTTTGGCGCGCAGGTTCAGACACTTGAGTGCTCGCTTGCCAAGTTCTTCTTCGGCAACGTCGCTTTCTTCGACCGCGACAAAGATGCGTTCGTCGTCTTTCTTCAGCCAGCGACCGACAACTTGATCGTGGCGATACCTCTTCTTGCTCTCTCGGCAATCGACCATGAAGTCGTGAAACAGATCGAAGTGGCCGCTGCACTTCCACACTTGCGGATGCATGATGATGGTGCAATCAAGCCCCGTCATTTCGTAAGTGGATGGCGCACCGTCCTGCACAGTTATGTCGTCGTGGCCCGAAACCATGTCTCGCCACCACGCGTCTTTGATGTTCCGTTTCAGCTCCACGCCCAACGGTCCGTAGTCCCAAAACCCATTTAGACCACCATAGATTTCACTGGATTGGAAGAGAAATCCACGTCGTTTACACAACGAAACGAGCTTTTCCATGTTCATGGGATAGTTGACTTGCAATGAAGGTAAAATGGTGTTCTGAGGCAGACAAAACGCAGTCACGAAACGTATCAGATCGAGCGTTTTTGGTCTACGCGGGTTCGCGTGTGAGGACCCAAACCGCCAGCGGTGCGGACCACAGCCAGATAGCGCCGCTGCGATTTATTAGGACGGTGGAGATTGAGTCAACGCTTCAAATCCCGTGACGACATCCAGCAATTCTTCAGTAATCACTGTTTGCCGAGATGTATTGAAGCTGCTTCGTAGTTCAGTCAGACGCCGGTCGATGTTTTTTTCGGCAGCTTGCATCGCGGTGATCCGACTGGCATTTTCGCACGCTCTTGATTCCGCACACACGCGAAAAAGCCCTGAAAAAAGATACTGCCGAATGGTGGCCGCGAACAATGGCTGCCACTCCGCTCCGAGCATCGGCAATGAACGCGACTCCCACTTCATCGACCGGCATCGCTCGAGGTACTCGTCAGTGAGCGGCAGCAGCTGAAGTTTGCTTGGCACATAGCTGGCGACCGACTCACGCCGATTAAAGTAGACCACAATTCGTTCGACGCCATCGTCCTGCCAGGCCAATATGTGCGGCATCAAATCCTGCAAAAGGGTTGTGATTTCGGCAACGGTGGCAGGAACGCGGAGACGGCGCTCCATCGGCCGAGAATTCTCAGCAAGACGGCTTGCGGCCCGAGCCCCAATAACCACTGAGCGAATGTCTGTACTTTCCGAAACCACGGAATCAGCCGCTGCATACTTCACGGTGTCGTCATTGAACTGGCCGCAGAGTCCCTGGTCGCTTCCTAGGATTACGACTCCAATCGAGCTGGCACTTACAGCGCGCCGCGGCGGAACCACTGGGTGTTCGCGCAGCAATGCATGCAATCCCAACGACACTACGTTGTCATACTCTGCCATGGCGTCTGCTGCAGCGTCGTATTGACGGACGCTAACTGCCGCCATCGTCTTCATCAGCGAAACGACCGATTGCATGTCGGAAACGCTGGAGATCCGACGTCGCAGCTCTTCAAGAGACAACATCGTTTTTCTCCCTAGCGAAATCGGCAACAACGGTTAACGCTAAGCGACGAATTGTATCGATGGCGTCGTCGTCAAGACTTCCACCCCGCTCAATGGTCTCGCAGATGTCCGGGATCTCTTTTGGCACGGTTGCTTGCACTTTTTGCCCTGCATCCGAGAGATCCTGAGTCGAGACTTGATCAAACACACCATTCGTCACTGCAACCAGAACGACGATTTGTTCCGGGACCGTGAGCGTCTCATGGAGCGGCTGTTTTAGAATCTCGCGAACGCGCTTTCCTCGCTCCAATATCTGCGAAGTGTGCTCATCCAGCTGGCTGCTGAACCGAGCGAATTTCTCTAACTCCTCAAATTGGGTATAGGAAAGACGGAGATCTCCAGTGACTTTGCGATATGCTGGCAGTTGACTTTTTCCTCCAACGCGTGAGACCGAGCGCCCGACGTCGACGGCCGGCATGATTCCTTTTTGAAAACGATCGGGAGACAGGTAGATCTGCCCATCAGTGATCGAGATCAGATTTGTCGGGATGTAGGCCGATAGATTTTGCGCCTCAGTTTCCACGATCGGTATCGCGGTCAATGATCCTCCGCCTTCCTCTTCGCGGAGATGCGTTGACCGTTCTAGCAGCCGAGAATGCACATAAAAGATGTCACCTGGAAACGCTTCTCGACCGGGAGGACGTCTCAGCAGGAGCGACAATTCTCTGTAAGACCGGGCGTGCGTGCCAAGTTCATCATAAACGACCAGGACGTCTCGGCCTTGCTCCATAAAGTACTCGCCAATCGTCGTCGCGGCGTACGGTGCAGTAAACTGCAACCCAGGCGGAGCGGCCGGCTCTCCGACAACGACCACCGAATGATTCATCGCGTCGTGCCGAGTCAGTTGGTCGATCACGCGCGCGACGTTTGTGCTTCGCTGTCCAATACTACAGTAGATGCAAATGACATCGCTTTCTTTTTGATTGAGAATTGCATCGACAGCGAGCGCAGTCTTTCCAGTTTGGCGATCACCCAGGATTAGTTCTCGTTGGCCGCGTCCAATCGGTATCAACGCGTCGACAACTTTGACACCCGTTTGCAAAGGTTGGCGGACCGCGGATCGGTCCATAATCGATGGAGCTTCACGCTCGCAGGGAAGACGTTTCGTCGATTCAATCGACCCGCGATTGTCGAGCGGCCGGCCTACTGGGTCGATCACTCTTCCCAGCAATTCATCGCCGACAGGCACGTCTAAAACTCGGCCCGTCCTGCGAACTTCGTCACCTGCCCGAATCGTTTCCGATGCGTCCAGCATCACGACGCCGATCCCAGTTTCATCCAGGTTGAACGCTATTCCCAATCGGCCGCCCGGAAAACGCAAAAGTTCGTTCGAACGAGTTTGCGAAAGGCCCCGGACATGCGCGACGCCACGCCCAACTTGCGAAACAACGCCCATTTCTCGCAGCTCAGTCGTCGCGGTCTGCCGCTTAATTGCGAGATCCGCGTGATCCAACGCTTCGTTGAGATCGTGAATCGTCTGGTCCGACACGTTCATTTTGTCGTGTTTTCCAATATGTGGTTTAGGTCGTCGTCTAAATCACTTAGAAACGACCTTGCGCTCCACCCGATCTTTTGCTCGCCGATGTGCACTTCGATGCCAAATACGATTTCGTCGGAAACGTCGAATTCCACATCAGAGGCATTGAAGTGACGTACAAGCGCGGTCTTGATTCTGTCCCGCCAAATAGTTGGAACGTCGTGAGCCGTCTGAACAATGACGGCAACCGGCGCGTCCGAACTAGTTCCTGCATGCTCTTCCGACAAACGATTGAGAAACGAGCGATACAATTGTTCGTCCAGTTCGCTGTCGGCCAATTCGGCGACAAGTCTGCTTGATGTGTCGACCACTTGGCGGCTACATCGCTGACGGATGATTTGCAATAAGGTGTGTTTTTCTCGTTCTAGCGATTGCAGCCAGTCGTTCCGTCGATGATCGATGTCGCTTCTGGCATCTTCTAGCAGGCGTTTTCGAATTCCGTCGACTTCGACCTTGGTTCGCTCCAGCATCGCGTGTCGCTCGGTTTCAAGATTGGCACTTTTTATACGGAATTCGTCCGCTGCTTGAATGGCCTCTTCTTGTAAACGCTGCGCGTCCCGAGACTGACTTGCAATCCGTTCCTCTCTTTCTTGCATCAACTTCGTGATCGGTCCATAGAGAAAGCGTCGCAAGAGGTACAGCAGCACCAAGAAGTTGACAATCTGGACTCCGAACGTAAACCAATCGATTTTCATGGAGTGACCGCCGTGAAGTAGTCCCAAAATGGATTGGCGAATATGAGAATCATGGAGACGACGAAGCAATAGATTGCTGTTGATTCAACCATCGCCAAGCCTACAAACAATGTGCGCGTGATCGTGTTTGATTCGTCGGGTTGTTGCGCAATCGACGCGAGCGCCTGTGCGACAGCCTTGCCTTCGCCAAGAGCTGGGGCGATGGAGCCAACCGCTATTGTAAGTGCAGCCGCAACGATTGAAGCGACGGCAACTATCGCCGAGTTGTCCATGGTGAGTCTCCCTTGCAGTGGTTAGGTTTTAATTCCGAGATGATTTGCAGATGCCGAGCGATGTTGGACTCGAGTGGCCGACGCGATGTATACCATCGCCAGGATCGCGAAGATGTACGCTTGGATCATCCCGGTTAGCAGTCCGAGCAGCTGCATTGCGATCGGGACGAACAATGGCACGAAAGCCAAAAGTACAGCAGCGATCACCGTTCCACTCATCATGTTGCCGTACAGGCGAACTGCGAGAGCCAAAGTTCGCGATAGCTCGCCGATCACGTTGAATGGCAGCATAACGATCGATGGCTGGAGATATTGGCTGATGTATCCTCGGAATCCGCATCGCGCAACACCAAACATAGGCACAGCGCACAACACGCATGTCGCCAGTGCAGCGGTCGTGGAAAGTGAGCTGGTCGGCGTGTGATAGCCGGGAACGATCGCAAGTAGATTCGCAGTCGCGATGAACAGAAACAGCGTGCCGACAAACGGTACGAACGGCGTTGGATCTTGCTGGCACACGTCACGGACTTGGTCGCGAATTCCGCTGACCAGTACCTCGAGAAGGTTTTGCAGCCGAGATATCTCATTCGTGCTTGACAGATTTCGGGTTACGAAAAGAGACGTGCAGACCAGTATCGCCATCGTTACCCAGGTGAAGACGATCGTGGCATTCAGAGTCACGAAGCCAGACTTCCAGAATATGATTTGGTCAGGACTTATTTGGATTTGCGAGATCATGGCCGACAGTCTCCGGAGCCATGAAGTTGCGTGATGCGCGCCGTGCTACGGAATGATCCCGTGCTCGAAACAATTACAAGCCGAGCGATCAAAAAGCCAGCGATCGCAAATGCAGAGTGTGTCACCGAAATCTGAATCAGCAGCCACATTCCGAACAGCAACAGTCCCATTCGCGCGATGAGACTGAGCGAATAGACAACTAGCGGTCTACGTGACGACACCATGCGATTTGTCGTCCACCAGAGCCCTGAAAAATAGCCGCAGCTTGCGCCGGCGCCTGCCATTAAGCTCGCAACATACCATGTAAACTCATTCATCGTTTTGCCCTTCACCCCGTTCGCTTTGCATCCATCGCCACGCGTTGCAGAATCCGAGGACAACTCCCACGAACAACAGTGTCAGTCGCCAGGAAATTGAACTCGGCCATCGATTGTCGATCCAGGTGCCAACTGCTATGCCGATGACGGTCGGCACGGCAACAGACCAGCCGACCAGACCAAACATGCCGAGTCCAAACCAGACAGACCGATCTCGTTCTCGACGTGCTTTTATCTTGCGAGCTTCCTTTGCACCGATTTGCTGTGCCAATCGTTCACGGCCCTCATGTTCCTTACTAGCATTCATGACAGATCGCCCTTTCGCAGTTTCATGAATCCGCGAACAAAGCTCGCCTCCAAACTTGCAATCGCCGACTGACACGCTTTCTCTCTTTCGTCGAGCGCCTCGAATACTTCTCGCACCGTACGTTGCAGTTCGCCTAAATTGTCGCCTCGAATCGCTTGACGCGTTGAAACTAGCACTTGATCTCCTTGCTTGACCAGCAACCCTTCATCCACGGCGACAAACAGTTCGTTTCCGCTTGGTTGCGTAATCGAAAGCACTCCCGGAACTAGACCGGTGAATATATCGACGTGTCTTGGCAACAAGCAAAAGCTGCCCGCTTCCGATTCGGCAATTACTTTCGTAACTTCTTCTTCAAACATGACGTGCGTGGGAACAGAAAGCCTGAGTCTCATCGTTTGGCCTCGCCGATGTCACCGATCATGTAGAGCGATCGCTCTGGCGAATCGTGGAATTGGTCGTTCAGAATTCGCTTGCATCCATCGAGTGTTTGATCGATCCTGACGATTCGCCCTTCGTATCCCGTAAACTGACCGGTCGTAAAAAAGGGTTGAGTCAGGAAACGTTCCAATCTTCTTGCTCGGTTGACTGTTCGGCGATCTTCTCGCGACAGCTCCTCAAGAC
>JAGQPC010000158.1 GCA_020426925.1 Planctomycetales bacterium
TGGACGCGTTAGTCAACAAAAGGTCTTGCTGCACATCGCTAGCGATAGATGCAGTTCGCATGTTCGTACTTTTCATTTCACTGACGAGCAACTGATGCAGCGAAAAGTTCGTTCCGTGGTTCTCGTTTTCCAGTGTGAGTATCACGCCGTCCTGAAATGAAACGGCAACATCGACGTCGCCGTCGTGTTCCATGTCGAATGGTGAGAATTCCGCAACACCACTTACCTCAGCAAGTGGACGAGCGTTGTCGTCAAATCCACTCGCGCCCAAGTTGCGATGCCAGCGAACACCAGATGCCACATCCGCAAGCAAAAGGTCAAGTCGTCTATCTCCGTCTAGGTCAGCGAAATCGATCTGATCAGCATGCGAGTCAATCGACTGACTTAAGTCAAAATGAGGAGAAATGGCACCTTTGCTACCGTAGATCGCGATGCTGTCTTTTGAATGGACGACAAGTTCTGAACTACCATCGGCATCAAGATCTCGAAACTGATATGACTCGACATCCGAGACGCGGACTGGCAGAATAGTCTCAGCGAACGTTGCGGATGCGGTTAGCAGTTCGCGGTTTTCTAGTCGTTCAACAGCACACCTGCTATTGGGTGTCCGGTACTTGTCAATCATTGTTGCCAATCAAGTAAAGTATTCTTGCTAATATGCCTCAAGCAACGACACACGCGTCGCCCACGATATTGCCGCAATGGTAAACCCACGCAAAGAAATGATGTGTGACAGGCTCGCCCGATGACTGCTATCAGTCCTCGACATGAAAAGGAAGGAAATCTGCTTGTCTCGACGTCTCGGAGCCCGAGGTACGGATCGTCGAGATCGGCGTCTAAGATTTTCGATAGAGCCACGGGATGATGTCGTCGGGACGTGGGGCCGTCTGAGATAGGCAACAGGATCTGCTGGTGTCAAAGATTGATGAGGCGAACCCGGTTTTGGCAGAGACCGCGAACAAGTAGCATTTGTCGCGTGTGACAATTTAGTTAACAGAATGTCTACTTCTATTCAAGCAAACTTTTTCCATGCTCAGATTGCAATTCGATAACGACACCCGACGGCTTCGGTTCTTGAAACCGTTGCTTTGTGTTTCGTGTTTATTTGTTTTGTCCGTGAACGTCGGCGCTGTGGAAGTTCGCGTGATGAGCTTTAATATTTGGGTTGGCGGCGAGCCAGGCGGACAGCCACTTGAGCAAACGGTGCGAGTGATCCGTGAATCCAATGCAGACATCGTGGGAATGCAAGAAGTCCGTGGTCAGGCAAAGGATCGGAAACGGCCGGACAACGGAGCGAAAATCGCAGAGATGCTGGGGTGGCATTATTTCAACCAAGGAAGTAGCACCAGCATTCTAAGCCGCTGGCCGATCAAATCGAAAACGCCAAACAAATGGGGAGCACGGATTGCAGTTTCCGAGTCCATTGATCTGTTTGTTTTCAATGTGCATTTTCCGGCGTCTCCTTATCAGCCGTATCAGTTGCTCGGAATTCCGTACGGCAACGCTCCATTCATCAAGACCGAAGACGAAGCGATCGATTGGGCGAAGAAATCTCGAGGCAAACAGGTTGCGTCGCTGCTGGACGAATTGACTCCAGTTGCCAAAGCAGGCAAAGCCGTCGTTGTCACAGGCGACTTCAACGAGCCGTCGCATCAAGATTGGACCGACCGAGCGGCATTGGCTGGCCGTTGTCCGATTCGCGTTGCTTACCCATCAACGAAATCGCTGACCGATTTAGGTTTGAGCGACTCGTTTCGAACGGTTCACGTTGACGAAGTGACGAATCCGGGATGGACGTGGACGCCGACCACGAAACCATCTGATCCGAAAGACAAGCATGACCGAATTGACTTTGTGTTCGCGGGTGGAGCGAACGTGAAAGTGCTCGATTCAAAAGTTGTCGGCGAGTCCAAGGAGAACGCGCAGGTTGTGGTGACGCCTTGGCCTTCAGATCATCGAGCGGTCATTACGACGCTGTCGATCGAGTGATGTATCGATTCTAAGTAGCCGCGGCGGTTTCGGTTTGGCCATCGTAGTCTTTTTCGGCTTTTTCCAAGCAGCGAGCAATTTGACGCACGGCTTGGCGCAGTCGTTTTTCGTTTTCAACGAGTGCCATGCGCAGATAGCCTTCGCCCGATTCTCCAAATCCGCTGCCGGGACTGACCGCGACGTCGCCTTGCTGTAGCAACATCATCGCGAAGTCCATCGTCGACATGCGAGACTTCCATGGCTCGGGAATCGGCGCCCATACGAACATGCCGGCTCGAGGCGGTGTAATGTCCCAGCCCAATCGCTTCAGGCCATCGCATAAAACGTCACGTCGTTTTTGGTAGATTCGTGCTTGCTCAGTGACGGCTTGGTCTGTATCTCGCAATGCGACAATCGCGGCGATTTGGATCGCTTGGAACATGCCGTAGTCGTAGTAGCCTTTGATGACACCGAGCCCTCGAATCATCTCCGAATTGCCACAGCAAAAGCCGACTCGCCAGCCGGCCATGTTGTATCCCTTGCTCATTGTCGTGAATTCAACACCGACTTCGCTTGCACCGGGTGCGGCGAGAAAGCTCGGCGGTTGATATCCTTCGAATGCGACGTCGGCATACGCGAAGTCGCTGATCACCATCATGCTGTACTTCTTGGCCAGCTTGACCACGTCGACGAAAAAGTCCGGCTCGACCGTGACCGAGGACGGTCTGTGCGGGTAGCAAAGAATTAGCAGCTTTGGACGAGGATAAAGATGCTCGCACGTGTACGCGATGTTGGAAAGGAACTTGTCGCTGTTGGCGACTTCTAGCGCGATCACGTTTCCGGAAGCGAGCGCAACCGCATGCGTGTGAACTGGGAAAAACGGCGCGGGAACGATGGCGGTGTCGCCCGGCCCCATCAACGCCAAACACATGTGCGAGAATCCTTCTTTCGATCCCAAGCACGTCATGACTTCAGTGTCTGGATCGAGCGCTACTCCGTATTTGCGATCGTACTTGAGGGCGATTTCGCGGCGCAGGTTTCGGATGCCATTCGACTTGCTGTAGCCGTGATTGGACGGATCGCGAGCCGCATCAATCAGCTTGTCCACAACCGCCTCTTCAGGGGCGTCGCTCGGATTCCCCATGCCTAGATCGATCACGTCGTGGCCCAGGACTCGTTTTTCGTACAGCATCGTATTGATGCGGCCAAACAAGTAAGGCGGGAGCCGGTGAACTCGGGAAGCAAGTTGGACTTTAAATGGTGGATAGGCTTCGTTGCTAACGATGCCTTCACAATCGATTTCGTATTCGCTCATGGTATCTGCGTTCGGTAGTCGTGGAACCGGAAGACGGTCATTAGACGCCAATGCCCTGTGTCAGATCAACGGCACGGACCAGACACATACGGGCCATCAGAGGTTCATCGTCAATTACTGCCGCAAAAACGTAGAAAGATTCGTTCGACGGGCGAAGGTTTGGCAAAGCGGCACTCGCAGCAAGACGTAGTGGAAGTTGCTAAACTTCCTTCGCCGCAGGGATCTTTAGCAAGATCCACTACGGTTTTCTGCCAAGCGTCGCGAATTGGCGCAGGAATCATGGGTGGCTGGGGGCTCGCTACGCTTGACCCCAGCCACCCGTCGGTAACCCCATTCATCAAGCTCTGACGCAACACAACGGGCGTTAAGGAACGAATACGCTGCTGCGGAACACCTGATCGATTGCGGCTGCTCGCTTCGCTAGCTTGCTGTCATGCTTGTCGAAGGCGGGCTGCACGTGATTTTCTGCGGCATCAACGTTTCGAATTTTAACATCGTCTCGCCATGCAGAAAAATCGTGGGCTCGAGCATTCGCAACGTAGCTGCCGCCCGTGAACGCGGTGACGAGATCTCGCGTCGTAAACTCGCCATCGCAGTTCCAATCGCCTTCGCTCCACGTCGAGTTGCCCACGATTGCATCCTCGTATTCGCCGGCGCGGAAAACCGTCACGAAGTCGGTGGAATTAAAGATGCCGTCCAGATTCGCATCGCCGAAGCCGGTGTTGAGAATGTTCTTCACCAAGTGCGTCGTGTCATCGATCGACACAATGCCATCGCCGTTCAGGTCAAAGATGACGTCGGTTTCGCCATCAAGACGAGCTCGGCAAAGTCGATCAATATCGTCCACATCAACATTGCCGTCGCCGGTCACATCGCCATTCGATCCGGTAGACGTGTCGTTTCGATACCAGGCGAGTTTGCTGTCGTAGGCGGAAGCCGACAGGACGTCGTTGTCGCCGTCGCCATCCAGGTCAACGACGTGGAGATCAAACACACCTCCAACGTCCAACGTGATCGAATGCCGAGTCCAATCGCGAGTGGCGTCATCGAACTCGAACCACAGCACTTCATCACGAGCCGCCGCGATGATGTCGTCTCGACCGTTGCCATCAAAGTCTGCGATGTACAGGATTTCTGATCGCCCGATGGACGTCGTGACGATCTGCGAGGCGCCAAACGTTCCCTTGCCGTCGGTGTTCTCGTACCACAGAAGATCGTTCGCACCGTACAGCGTTACCGCGATATCCAGATCACCGTCTCCGTCGACGTCGATCGGCTCGACGGTGTTTGCTCCGGCACCTTCGTGGATCACGATTCCAGTTGCGAAGTCGCCGTTGCCGTCGACGTTTTCATACCAGCGAATTTTTCCGTCGCCGTACGCGGCGCTCATTAAATCCAAATCGCCATCGCCATCGAGGTCGCCTGAAGTAATCCATTCGGCCGCCAAAGCAAATCCCGGTAGCCGGACGTAAGGACCGAACGTGCCCAGGCCGTCGAGGTTTTCATGCCAACCGACACTTGAATCTAGTGACGCCGCGACCAAGACATCTTGATCGCCGTCTCCGTCCACGTCGGCCGTGTCGACTTTGATCGCTCCGTTGGCTCGAGTGGTGATGACTAATTGCGAGCCGAAATTGCCTTGTCCGTCGTTTTTGTACCACGCAATCTTGTCATCATCGTACGAGGCGGATAACGCGTCGGGCGCTCCATCGCCGTCCAAATCAGCGAGTGCCACCGATTGCAGATTGCGAGTGTCGCTTGTGATCAGTTTCTCGTTGCTGAAGTCGCCGTTGCCGATGTTTTCGTACCAAGTAACGTCACTGTCGCTGTTCGAGCCGGCAAGAATATCTTGGTCGCCGTCTCCATCAATATCAGCGACATCGATTTCAGCGAGCCCTCCTGCGTCGGACGCAATTTGCATTTGACGACCAAATCGAGCGCTGCCATCGTTTTCGTACCAGGCAACTTTGTTGTCGATCTGCGATGCCGACAGTACGTCAGGATCTCCATCGCCGTCCAGATCTGCCGCGATAACTGCTTGGACTCCGTGAGTGGTGTTGAACGCAAGAAACTGCTCGCGACCAAACGTCGCCTTGCCATCGGTGTTTTCGAACCAGGCGACTTTGCTTTCAAACGTATCACTGTTGAAGTACGATCCGGCAATGATGTCCTGATCGCCGTCGCCGTCCAAGTCGACCGTGTCGACGGAGAGTCCGCGGAGAGTACCATCGGACAGAATCTTGGCGTTTGTGAATTCGCCGGTTCCGTCGTTTTCATGCCACACGATTTGTGCATCGCCGAAGATCGCGGCGACGATGTCCAGATCCGAATCTCCATCCAGGTCGGCGACCGCGACCGATTCAGGTTGGCTCGCGTTGGACGGTAGCAATTCTTGCAGGCCGAATTCGCCGGTGCCGTCTCCTGGAAACCAGGAAATCGTGTCGTCGCTGCGTGACACTGTGACGACGTCCAGGTGGCCATCGTTGTCGATATCGGCCGAGACCACATCTCGCGGCTCGTCCGTATCTGTAGTGATCAGCTTCTGATCGCTGAAGGCTCCTGAACCGAGATTCTGGTACCACGCGATTTTGTCATCAAGCGACGATCCGGAAACGATGTCAGGGCGTCCGTCTTCGTTGAAGTCACCGACGTCGACCGACCAAACGCCTCTCGCTTCGACCGAAACAATGTTGGCCTCGAAAGAAAAATTCCCCTTGCCATCGAGGTTCTCGTACCATTCAACTCGGTCGCCGCCGTACGCTGCTACCAAAATGTCAAAGTCACCGTCACCGTCCAGGTCGGTTGCCAACACATCGCGAGGTTCGGCGCCGTCTTCCGTGACAATCCGATGATCGAAGTCTCCGTCTCCGTTGTTTTTGTACCAGGCAACTCGATTGTCTAGATAAGAACCGACAACTACGTCCAGTTTGTTGTCGCCATCGATATCGGCGACGTCGATGGCCGCCGCACCGAATGCATCGATCGAGTCGATCAGAATCTGCTCACTCAGCGGGACCGCCGTGAGAAGTTGGCGAAATTCCAATGTTTCATGCGATAACGATGAATGCGCATGCCGAAGCCGGGTACGCATTTTTCGCGAGCAGAATTTGGTGATGAAAGAGAGCACGCGCGGGTAACCTCCAGTTCCAAAGCGAAGAGCCGCTGTCCCGTAGATAAACGCGTTTAGACTTTTTTGACGGTCTCGATACCGCCAGCACGCGTTTCTTGCCCGGAATTGATCATACCTAAATGAGATTTTTCCTGCAAATGTTTGCCAGTTTGGCGGCCAGCTTGGATTTCGCCGTTTTTCGCTATTTTCTTGAAATGCTTCGCCGTTAAGCAAGCTACCTGATCGAAGACCGAAAAAAATTCGACGGATCATGTCACACCGATCCGATCCTCTGGGGGTGATCTAGTGTCGGACCAAGTCAGAGTACTTTTTGAGTTCCCGAAACACAAAAAATACGCTGAAGGTTTTCGAATCAGAGTCTGCAGGGGGGACGCTGACTTGGACCGGAGGAGTTTCCAGGGGGTCCTCCGGTCCTTTTCTTTTTTCTTCGCGGGCAGCGTGCCATGCAAACGTCGAGGTGTGTACCGATTTCTTTTCGGCACGTGATGAGCTAAGTTCATAGCCCATGCTGTATCGTGATTTTGACGTTTGCATTTTGTGGAGACGATCGGTGTCGAATTCTTGTGCTGTGTTGATTCGTGTTGCGTTGGTGTGCGCGTTTTCTCTGTTGGATTTCGCTGAAACTTCTACCGCAGATGATTGGCCGCAATGGCGAGGCGTCAATCGAGACGGCGTTTGGCACGAGACCGGGTTGATCGAATCGTTCGACTCGGAACAAATTCCGATCAAATGGAGCGTCGATGTCGAGGCAGGTTATAGCGGACCAACGGTGGCAGGCGGACGAGTCTACGTAACCGACCGGATCGCCGAACCGAACCAAACGGAACGAATCCACTGTTTTTCGGAAAGCGACGGCGAACGCGTTTGGACTCAC
>JAGQPC010000159.1 GCA_020426925.1 Planctomycetales bacterium
GGAGTCAGCAGCCCCAAACGGAGTTCCTCCCGAGCTGCTTCGCATAGCCGTTCCAACATGGCCAAGCGTCGGTTCACCCAACTCTTGTGACGCCCCAACAGCTGCGCCGCTTCCACCTGCGAAAGACCATCTTCACGAACCAGCGCATGAACAATCCAAGCTTCCTCCAGTTCCACGGGACGTTGGCCAATTCGATTCAGCTGATAGATTGCCGCCTTCGCACCTTGTTCGTCCACCTCCATCCGCCGCGCGTGCAATTGCCCAAAACCTTTCATCGTGCGAGCCGCATGCAACCGCTTGAAACCATCGATCACGACGTGAGCTTGTTCGTGAAGACAGATCACGATCGGTGAAATCTGTCCATAACGTTCCAGCGACTTCGCCATTTCCCGTTCCTGTTTCGGTTGCGATAAACGATAACGTTGCCAACGTTCGTCCAACGAATCGAGCGTTACCGCGCGAACTTCGTCCGTTTTCCAAGCCTGATCCTTCGTCATCCTTGGGCTTTCTGTAGTCAATGCCTCTTCTCACGCTCCTCTCTGGAACCCGTCTCTTGACGCATCAAGCAACGTGTCCTCGTGAGCAGAACATGAAAGTAGAAAGCGATTCGCTTGTGACCAATAAGCGTCACTTGAAAACGTCGTTTGGCTACCACGAATCGTGGTGAAGAACGGCGCTGGAACACTCCTGGTTCCAATGTTCGCGCCAACGCTGTTCACGAATCAGCACGCGCCGTAAAGCCCGACGACAATCCGCGTTACAGAATTTTCGAAACGGAGACCGACTGCTGCAAAGAAACCGCTCATAGCAGCCGGGACGAAGGCAGCGAGTTTTTTTCGAACCTGCGTCATACCGATAGCCCTCGCAACCCGATGCGGGGGCGGAAGTCGTTTCGCCACATGAACGTTGCCGCTGTCGATAGCGGCAAGATTGAGCCTGGCGTTTCGATTTACCGCCCAAACTGGCCCGATAACGACGATTCGCTTCGCACTGCCGCCAACGTTTCGCTGCCGCAACACAAGCAGCACTGCAATAGCGGCTCAGAGCATGATTAGGCCGAAAGTCACAGTCGCAACCTTTCAGCAAACAACGACGTCGCCCAATACGACGTATGGACTCTTGAACGCTTCGTGATTCTTGGCAATTCTGAACAATGGACCCAAGGGAGAGCTCTGTCTCCAACGGTCAAGTCTCGTTGCGTAGCGCCAACTACGCAGCGGGGCGTTTCTATTTCTACTCGCACATTCCATCCCTGACTCCATACTAATCACAAACCGCCTCACCCACCGCGATTCGCTCCTCGCGAAATGCCACTACCAAAAACACCATCTTGAACCAGCCAAAACCGCGACCGACAGCAAGTCCGCTTGCATCCGATATGCGATGGCTCAGATCCTTTGAAATGGCCTTCTCTATGTCTTCCTCAACCATCTCGGCCAAGTCGGGCGACTTGATGTTTCTTCTGATCTCTGTCCGCCAGCCCTCGCCAATTGGTTCTTCGAGGTCTCCAATTACCATCTGGTACAGAAGAACACCCAGAGAATAAACATCTCGCTGTCGTTTTTCGGCTTCCTCAGATGCCAATTTCGCTTTCAGCGTTTCCGGCGCCGCATACATCGCTGTTCCGGTTCGACTGGATGCAATGTTGATCAGGTCATCGGCCGAGTACGTTATGTCTAAGTTCTCAAGTGCATCTTCGTCTGTAATCGCCGCGATGCCAAAGTCGGCCAGTACCGGATGAGCAGCACCATCAGACTCTCGTAACAAGATATTGGACGGTTTCACGTCACGATGGACTATACCAGCTGAGTGAGCGGCTCCTGTAGCCCTTGCAACTTTGCAGACAATATCAATCCGCTGTTTCAGTGAAATATTTGCTAGCCCGCCACGATTCTCGGACCAGCGTTTGAGGTTCCCGCCGGAGTAGTAGTCGTATTCGAGGAAAAAAGGCGCACTGCTCGCATCAAGGTCCCTTACGGCTGCGATATCGTCTCGCTTGCCAAGCCTCGCCTTAAGCAATTTGAAGAACGCGGCCTCTCGTTTGAATGCACGTAGCCTCTCGGGATCGAAACAGAATTTGAAAACACCTATTTCATCTAGCGTTTCGTGCCGAGCAAGCCAGACTTCACCGAATCCGCCTTCTGACCTAACTTTTTCTCTAACGTCCAACCTGGGCGTTTCTCGAATGGCTCACCTGCAACGGGCCGCCAGTCACCGGCATCAACGAAAAGCCACGCTTTAGATGACTCGGTTGGAGGAGGTAACCTCTCCATTCCGTCAAGTGAAACTTCAAAAAGCTCCCATTCGCTGTCAATTCCTTTGAATTTCCATTCGCCATGGGTCTGCCATGAAATGGAGCGAGATTCAGCCTCGTTCAAAGATAATTCTGAGTTTTTCAAATACTCGACGGCCTGATCATGAGCTGATTTGGTAAGCAGAGTCTGGCCAGACTGACAACACGAATCCGTGATTCGGCCACAGATATCAGCTCCAAGCCCGGCGATGTCGCCGTTGGCTAGGATTTGGACGGTCCCGCAGTGAATGCCAATTCGGACCTGTGGGCGAACTCCATTTGCGAATTCGTGAGACCTCAGCTCGTATTGAAACTTGAGCGCCACCTCGACTGCGGCTTTTGGGCTCGTGAAAGTGACGCGATAACCATCACCACGGCTGCCTCGGAACTTAGCGCCTCCCACTCCCTCAATAACTCGCTTAAGGATCGCTTCATGGGGTTCCCATATGTCTGCGAGAAACTTTGGCGTGCCCCATTCCGTTTTCATTTGCGTTGAACCAACGAGGTCCGTGAACATGATCGTAAGAAACTGTTCTTGCGCTGCTGGTGGCATGTTGAATTCTCTCTCCGTTGGATCGGCCATGTCGTCAATAGCTCACCTATGGTACGTAAACACGGCTTGGGCGACAAACTTCGACATGTGGCAGCCCAAGATTCATCAGCTGCCGTTCGATCCTTTCTCGAAACGCTGGCTTCAAATGAATTGCAAGTACTGTCGGACTGCCATCCATTTTGTTGACTTCGGCAGCGAACGTATCTGGAGTCAGATGGTATGCGGCATCGGCGCGGTCTTGACACTCGGTCGGAAACGCAACTTCCAAGGCAACGAGTTTGACGTTGCCGATCCGATTTGCTTCGCGCCAGATCAAGTCGGTCGCACCCGAATCAGCGCCGAATATAAACGTCGAGTCAGTATCGGCGATAATGTAGCCAACCGTAGGCACTGCGTGGTTTACGGGCACCGCAGTGATTCTCAATCCCTCAATTTCAAATTCAATTCCAGCCTCAATTTCGACTAGGCGGGCGTATGGCGATTCGGGTGAGGGGATGTTGAGTACATCAGGCCAGATAACGCCATTAAAATAATGCTGTCGCAACACAGCCGCCGATTCTTCCGTGCAGTAGATGGTTGGCGACGTTTCGCCCGGCTCCCAAACGTTGTCGATGAAGGAACCGAGCGAAGCGATGTGATCGATGTGCGTGTGTGAAATCAGTACATGTTTGATGCGTTTCTGCGCATCGACGTCGTCAAGAAACCCAATGCTACCTGCGTCAATCGCGACGGTGTCATTGACAACAAAGGAAGTCAGGAACTGCGACGAAGACTTGCATCCAACCGTCGATGGACACAAATAGATTTTCATGAGTGGCCCCTGCTCGCTACGCCATCGTTTCATCAGTCACGCTTAGGTTCGTCGAAGATCGACACACCTGTAATCGCTGCGAATTCTTGTCCCGTCATTCGGAACGCAGCTTCATGTGGACAAGCGTATACACAACTGTATTTGCCATCAATACTTGTGCACAAATCGCATGTTGTTGCACGAGGAGCTTTCTCGCCCTTGTGTTGGTGCATACTGATATTGCCGTACGGACAGCTCTTTTCGCATTCGGAACATCCAATGCAATAGTCTTCGATTTCAATTTCGGTCGTCACGCCATTGCGATGAATCGCATCGACTGGACAGCCAATTAAACAGTACGGATCGGTACACGAACGGCAACTGCTGGCAACAAGGAATTTGTCGAAACGCATTCCTTCTCGAATCAGTCGAGTCACACCTCCATGCGTGTCAGAGCATGCTTTTGTGCACTCGTCGCATCGAGTGCAGCTTTCTAGATCGAGCACCAGCATGTTTTGCGCTGAATGCAGACCTTGCCTGACGAATTCGCTGTCGATTAGTTTCGTGGGAGTCGCACGTTGCAGTTCTGCTGCATTGAGTTGTAGCCGCTCTTCTGCTTCGGCATTGAGCTTGGCACGAAATTCTGGGAACCATTCCAACAGCTGCAAGAAGTCTTTTCCTCGAATCCGAATTAGCTCAACGTGATCGATCGCAGTGCATGTTGCCGTGCGACGCCCTTTCGGTAAATCAGATCGCTCCAATTCTTCATTGAGGTGTTCGCCAATTGCGCTGAGAATTCCGATCTCGCCGAATCCCGTTCCGACTCGCATGTAGTCAACCATTTGATCACCTCGACCACGCACGCGGCTGACTTTTACGGCGCCAAGCTTGACGATGAAGTAGTCTTCTGCGATGTCTCCTTGGCGGACGATGACTTGGTTCGGTTCAAATCGCAGCAGGTCTACTTTATCTTTCAAGTAGGCCGCGGCTCGCTGCTTTTCTTCATCTTTCAATGACTCAAAGATTGGCTGATTACGCAGATTGTTTTCCAGCGAGTGTTTCCGATAAGCCTCCTCTAGAATGCGTCGAGTCGAGTCGTTGCGCCGCAACATGTCCAGCACGTTGCGTTTGATTTCAAGCACCTCAGAATCTCTCGTGGCAACAATCGTCGCCGATCGAGGCGTGCCATTCATACACGACATCTCGCCCAGAACAACGTCCTTTTTGTCGCGGATAATAGGCTTGTCTGCTTCGACGACGGCGCCACTAACATCCGCCAGCTTCGCGAATCGCTTGGGTTTGCTTTCTGGCTTGGGCGGCTTGCGTCCGAAGATCCCAAGCAAGCTTCTGATTTGTGGCCTGCCGCGGCTTACTCGAGTCCTATCGTCCAGAAAGATACGGAATTCTCCGTCGATAATGATCCACGCGCAAGAGCCATTTTCACCTTGTTCGCACAGGATTTCGCCCGCCTTAAGCTTTCGTCGAACAACTGCTGCGGCATTGAATTGAAGAAACTTGTAAGGCAGATTCGCAAACAGTTTGTGCTTTTCCATCAGTTCGCCAACGGGAACGATTCTGGCGTCCGTGTCGGGGCGATCTGCCGTCACGCCGTCCACAAGACGTTTGATGTATGAATCGGAAAACGTCAAAGCACCAGTTGGGCAACTGATTGCGCACTCACCGCACTGCACGCAATTACTGCTCGCCATGATTTCATCGAGATCGAACGCAATTCGGGCGGAATAGCCTTTGCCAGTTCGGCCTATGATGTCGTTTTCTTTGATCCAGTTGCATCCTCGCTGGCAACGTCCACACATGATGCACTGATTGTGGTCAACCAAGATGCTATGTTGCCGAGCCGTCTCTGCAACGTCCGCGGGCAGAACGGGGTTGCGATCGACTGTTCGCTTTGCAAATCGAGATTCCTTAATCTCCAACCGCTTGGCGAGCGCCGCCAGTTCATTGGCAGGTGCCTGCAATTGCGATTCGGGCAAGTGATCTGCCATGAGCAGTTCAACAAGCACTTTGCAAGCCGATTGAACTTTGGCCGCCACCTTCTTGTCATCACTGTCGATCGTATGGACGACCATATTGGGCGTGATTCGCTGAACGCAGGCCGGCACCAGTTCGACTCGATCAGAATCTGGCCGCGTTTGTGCCGCCACAGTGCACACTCGACAAACGCCGATCGGAGGAAGATGTTCTTTGTGGCAAAGTGTTGGGATCGGGTGACGATCGCCCGGCATTTTTTCAAACGCTCGGACGGCGGCGTCAATGATCGTCGTATGACGAGGGATTCTTTGGCCGTCCGAGGTGCGCAGTTCGCGGCCGTAGCTATCCTTTGTCGGCAGTGCCAACGGCATATCGACTGGCGTGCCGTCAATTGTGATCGTGACTCTTTTTTCAAGGTCTTCCAATCGCGCCTTGTCGAGGCGAATCAGTGCACCATCGTCATCTCGCGAAAAGATACCTTCATCGTCGACGCGAGCGAAAAGCTCGAATCCGTCGTAGCTGAAAGGCCGGTCGTTTTGAGATTCGTCAGTCGCCATAGGTTATCGCTCCGTTCGGTCTTCACATGCGGCTTCTGCCACGTCGGGAAAGAACTTCAACAAACTCGCGAACGGTTTACTGGCAACTTGTCCGAGTCCACAAATGCTAGTTTCGGCCATGACATCGTTCAGGTCACGCACGATGTCACCGAAGCCTGTCAGCTCTGCCTTCGCGACTTCGCCGTTGTAGAGTCGCTCAGCCATCTCGGTGATTTTGTACGACCCCACTCGACACGGAACGCATTTGCCACAGGTCTCGTTGCGGTAGAAGCGACTGTTGGCAACGACTTCTGCCAATACGTTGCAGCCGGAACCGTAAATCACGATCCCTGCGCCAAGCACGTAACCTCCTCTTCTCGCTGCACCGATATCCAGTTGTAGTTTTCGTACATCCAGATCGTTATCCGGGAACCGGCCGCCATTCAAACTCTTTGCTGGAATTACAGAGGGCAAGACTCCGCCAGACGGACCGCTGAGGGCGACCGCTGCGATCGATTTGTTGTCTCGCATTCCGCCGGCATAGTTGCCAATGAGCTCACCCAAGGTAATGCTCGTTTCCACTTCATAGACACCAGGTTGAGCAACGTCGCCGCTGATCGAAAACAAACGCTTTGGCAGCGGATCGGCGGGTATTCGAGCTAAATCGATTCGCGGGTTCTCCACGCCCTTTTGTTTTTGTTCACTGATCAAGCGTTTTTCTTCGTCGCGCCAATGGCGCTGCTTCGCGACAAAACCGCTTGTGCTCCAGTGTTCAGCGATCAGAGGCACCCATGAAAACGTTTCGACATTCGAAAGCAAGGTTGGCTTGTTTTTGTAGCCGTTGGTCATGATCTGTGGCGGGCGATTTCTGGGTTCTGCTCGGCGGTCTTCCATCGCTTCGATCAGTGCAGTTTGTTCGCCGCAGATATAACCGCCAGGGCTTGGGAAGACGTCCATGTCGAAATTCAGGAAGACGCTCGGAAGCATTGTCTTCGCCGTTTGGATTTCTTGGCGGCAGCGTTCAATTTGCTCGTAGTATTCGTGACGAATGTAGATCCAACCTTTTTTCGCACCGACGACTAGAGCACCGAGAATCATTCCTTCCACAACTAGGTGAGGAGCAGCCAGCAAGATGTCTCGATCCTTAAAAGTTCCTGGCTCGCTCTCGTCGGCATTGCAGATGACGTATTTTTCATCACCAGCCGCATTTACGACGTCTTCCCATTTCTTGTACGCACGTTGGCCTGGACCGCCGAGCCCCAAATGCATCGCATCGTCAAGCGCGTCGATAATGTTTTGAGGTTCCCATTTTTCGGCGACAAACCGCTTGGCGATTTCGTAATGTGGACGTCCCTTGTAGATGTCCATCTCCCAGGATGCTTTATTCGCCGTGTCGTGATCGGAATCGAAGCGAGGATTCTCGCCGTCAAGCAACGCGTGCACTGCTCGCTGCAAACGTTCGTCGTTGGCCGAAGCAACCAACCGTTCATTTACCATTGCAGCTGGAGCACGGTCACAGCGCCCCAAGCAAGAGACTCCGCAGACCTTGACGTCGTCGGACGAGTACTTACCTGCCGCCCACTGACTCAGCCGTTCCGTCATCGCAACCGACCCGTTCAGATGGCAGCTCATGTCGCGACAAATATGCACATCGACCGTCGGCGGCGGAGTCGTCCGAAAATGAGGAAAGAACGACACCACTGCGTTAACGCGGTGAAGAGGAACTCGCAGATTTTCCGCGACTGACCTCATGTCGTCCGGCGTTAGATAGCCGCGAGCGTCCTGTTTTTCATGCAACGCGTGAACGATCACCGGGGACTCTCCTGGATTTTTAATAGTTGCTTAACTTCGCCAACAAAGTCTGCCGGTGAGAATGTCGTGGCATGGTTTGAATTGGATCGAAAATCGATTCGAAACATACTTGGTGTGTACTCCGGACCTTCAAGCTGCAGTATCTCGCGCAGTCGCTTGAGTTTCTCTCGTCCGTCAGGTGTTTCCGCGTATTTTGCTTCAAGCGTCAGCGTGATACGGGCTGCGTCGTGCCACCGTGGAAACGTGAGCTCAGACAGCAATACCTCATGCTCGGCGGCTGGCAAGAAGTTGCTTGCCTTCAACCGATCTTGATAGGCAGCATTGACGGCCGCTGCCGCCGCGGCGATTCGGCTTCGCGCATTGTTCGAGTTTCGAATGGCAGCCATCGTAAGCGCGAGCGGCTCTTCTCCTGCCCGAGTCCCGATCCCGTGCGCGAACCACGGATTCCACGCAAGATTGAGCTGCGCCGACTGACGCGGAAGCTCTCTGGTCGACTTGACCGGCGAGTGACACGCAAAGCAATCGTAGTCGGCGAATTCCGGAAACGGCGATGTTGGCGTGTTAGCGCGATGCACAGAAAGATCAGTCGCAGCGATGATCGCAGCCGCTCGGCCCACTTGCCGAACCGTCAATTCGTCAGCGTTCTCGTTTGACTCTGCAAGTGTTTTGTCCCAATGTCGAGTTTGCTCTAATCTCGCGTTGTGAATGAGCAGATCGAAACGCAGCATAGGATGACCAGCGGCGATCAAGTCGTGGTTCACGTCGCGCACGACCGGACGACTGGACCCGACATGACATTTAACGCACGTCGTTGCTCGGTTCGCAGTAATCGTCATGTCGTTGAATTCAGCAAACGACTTCCGTTTCCAACCCGATTCCACGTGCTGCGTTAGCCATACTTGAGAATTCGTGTGACATGCATCGCAAGTCACGCCAAATCCGAGCAGGTGCGGGACTTCCGCAGAAGCGTCTGCCGACTCCACCGTTGTGTGGCACGTTATGCACAGTTCTTTGCGAGTTGCATTGATCGCTTGATCGTACGCTTCCGAACCGACCTCTGCTTCCGTGCGAACAAGCCGCTGCAAAATCCCAAGTGACCGCGGGCTGAGCAACGTAAGCCCGGCATTGGCATGCGGATCATTTGTCGCCCATTGGGAAACCGCCGTGTTCCACGGTGGGGCCGAAGCATTCGTGCTGCCATGACACGTTGCCAGGCTACATGAAATCGGCGGTGCAAGCTGCTGACAGTGAGCCATCGAACAGAATAGGCAAACCAACATGAACGAAAAGGCGAACCGCATCCGCATCACTTCTCCTCCTCCAGGACCTTGGGCGGCTCGTTGCTCACTGTGTGATCATGGAATTTGTGACACGTTATGCAGCGATCGCTCGCCCAGGTGTCGGGTGCAATCACGGGCGTGCCAACCGGTAGATGACATCGGACGCACGTTTCCTTGGCAGGAATGTCCACTGTCAAGCTTGACACGGCCTCGCTGCTTTTTTCGTGGCAGTTGCGACACGCAACCGCCGCGTGTGCAGCATGGTCGAATGTCCCGGCCACCAACCATCGTGCAGGCGGCGGCGTTGGTTTCGTGGTCGATGTCTCATCGATTACATGATTGTTGTGGCACTTCAAGCAATCATTTTTTGCGATTGCCACTCGAGATTCCACAACGAGGTCGACCGCGGCACCGTCCCACTTCTGAACCACAACACTGCGAATCGTTTCGCGCATTTGGGGCCAACCGATCGCATGTAGCAATGGCGCTGCTCCTAAAACCGCTCCACCTATCGAGTGGCACTCGGCGCAATGTTGCTCATAATTGATCGGCGTCATGCGACGCCCAATTTCCCGATCGTCGGGCGCGATCGTCGATTGACCGCTGACGCCAATTCGACCGTGGCAGTCGGCACACGCCATCTTCACCAGGCCGGCTTCAGTCGCCGACTCCGCGAACCTAGCATCTTTCAGCATTTCTACGCGAGTGCTGGTTCGTTTCGCTTTGCTTGACCCAAGTTCCATATGGAGCTTGTGATTGAATTTGATCTCGCCCGGATCGGTCTTCGGTAATTTGAATGCTGGATGTGACGAGCCAAATGCTGTGGCCGGCGCGGTCCTAGTCTCGCAAACATCTCCACTGCCATCGTGACATTGGGCGCACCTGGCGTCGTCCACTTCCACAAGCATGTTGTTAGCCCCCAAATGTTCCTCGTGACAATTAGAGCAGTTCGCGTAGACGTTCTTTGCCTGCGCCGTGCTCCCGATGGTCGGAATTGGATGACCTCCGACGACATGGCACTTCTTGCAGCTATTCGTTGCACTGTTCGGTGGCGAGTCGAAAAAACGAAATGCGTTTGCAAACTGTAATGGCGGCGGAGCGTCATGGTGGCACGCTGCACAATTGTCGTCGCCAAGACGAATGGATTGATGCTGAACACAAACTTCGCTTGGAACAACAACACTACCTCCGGCCGAAATCAAATACGCACAGAGTCCAATAGCACTCGCCAAACTTGCCAGTAACACTCCACGACGCAGCCAATCGACTCGCTTGTAGTAATCGAGTCGAATTCGCTTGGCTCGAGTTTTCGTTTCTCTCATCGCCATTCGTTTTGCACGTTCGTTCGTTACCAGTATTTAATTGCAGTCAGCACATGCACGACGAGCAGCGATGTTAACACGATCGACAATCCCAGGTGCAAAGGGATCCAACTGTGGAGCCACCAATGAAGCTTTTTTTGCGTGTCAAACTGGAATCGGCGTTCGCACCGATCTTGCATCTCGTCGACAATGAAACGGAACTCGGGAGACACGCTCGTGCGGACGCTGTCGAATCGAATGGCAAGCTGAGCGACGTTTTCTTTATTCTTTGCTTTGGCACCGTGCAGAAGGATGTCCCGAATTCCGTCGAGTGCTCCCCATAATTCTGATGCATCGCCAGTACCTGCATTGTCGTTGACGCCTGCGAGTTGAGCACCACATTTTTTCGTGATAAGGTCTTCGATTTCTGCGATGAATCTGAAAGACACTTGATCGATTTGGCTGTGAATTGTCTCCGATGGAAGGTGCGTCCGCATCCACTTGGGAATCGTGTTCTGCATGACCAATCCGTAGACACCGCTTACAATCGTCACAGCAAAAAAGGACATAAGCAGCGTTGCCAACGTCCCGCCCAAATGAAACCCACAGTGGAGAATCGCGAGCGGCACAGACGCCAAACCGAGCCAGATGTGAGCGGCCATCCAATACTTGGTAGGAACCAACCGCCAGGCACGAAGGATTTTTCGCGGCCACAGCAGCATTTCAAATAGAATGATCGCGCCGGCGATTGAGCCGCACCACAACCCAGGAATCGACGCTCCGCCCAGCCATTTGCCCGCGCGATCAGACGCGATGAAATACAGCGCAATGAAGGGGACTGATATGATTAAAGATAACAATCCCCAAAGGCGATGAAGTTTGCCGAAATTAAATAACACGTGCAGTGTCCATTAACGAAATTACATTGGCACCACTGGGTGCGGTTTGCCGAGCATAATCCAGCTGGGGGGTGTGTTCAAGCGTATTCATCTTCAAGCCGTGCACATCGAACGCATTTTTTGTATGCAGGCATTGTTACAACCGTGATTGACGCGAACGCACGACAATTGTCGATCACTGCTTCGCATCCTAAACAGCGATTTCAAACTCAGTAATCCGAAAGACAAGCCGTGACGTTTCCAACTTTTCAAGCTGTGATTTGCATTATCGCAACGCTCGTGTCAGCAGAGTTACTAGCTGTCGAAACTTTTCAGCAACCGCACGAGCAATTCGCGGCAGAGTCGATCCTGGCTGACGAACTTCCGACTCCAATTGCGCAACCTGGCACAAATGCGAGTATCGTCAGTTTGCTTGGCGACTTGCAACGTCCGCTTCTCTTTCGTGACCATCCGCCGACTAACAGCGCCACGTCATGCTCTGCTGCCAATTGTCACGGCGGGCCAAATCCTGGGATCGCGAGGCCAACCGCCGCACGCGGCTCGGAATATCAACTTTGGTTCGAACACGACCCGCACGCGCAAAGCTGGCGGACGATGTGTAGCTCAGAAAGCATCGCGATTCTGGAAAAGCTCAGGATTCTCCAAGACGGACAAATCAGAGACCCGGCAGGCTACAACAATTGTCTCGCCTGCCACAACTCGTCCAAGCTCCCACCAACGACCGTCGATCAACGAACGGACGCTCATGCCACGGTTGCAGCAAATCAGATTTCGGTCAACTTCAACCGGGAAGGAGTCGGCTGTACGTCGTGTCACGGACCAAGTTTTCAATGGATTGGCACACACTTCCAGCACGATTGGACCGTACAGTCCACGGACGAAAAGATCGGTGAAGGGTTTGTATCGCTCGGCAACATCGTAACGCGAGCTCGTGTCTGCGCGAGTTGCCACGTTGGCGATTCTGACCGTGACATGAATCACGATATTATCGCTGCCGGCCACCCTCCGCTTCGATATGAGTTTGCGACGTACCATCAGGATCTTCCAAAACACTGGCGTGATTTGGAAGCGACCGATCAGTTTACTTTCGAGCCGACACTTTGGCTGGCCGGCCAGATCGCTGGAGTAGACGCGTTCCTTGCTGCACTGGAATCTCGATGTCAAAAATCACTTCATGTTAGCCAGTGGCCAGAGTTCGCTGCGTATGATTGCGCGTCATGCCATCACGAACTGGGCCTAGAAAATCGACGGCCAGTACGCGAGGAAAACACAAAGGGAATTCCAACGTTCTCACGATGGTACGATACTGGTCTCATTTGGGTCCTGGAGCAGGCCATCGCGGATGGACACTCTCATTCGTCTGTAGTCCTGCTAGAAAAACTGTCATCGCTGCGTGAACACATGCATGCGTCAGCGATTCCAGATTCCATCCTGATCGCAAAGAAAGCTCGACAGGCCCGACGAGCTCTCGGCCAATGGTCACAGATTGACAGCCAGGAAGTATTGCTTTCGTGGAATGGAAAGTCGCTGTCGCAAATAATTTCGGTGGCCTCGACCACTGACGGAGCATTTATCACATGGGAGTCGGCTGCTCAGTTCTACCTGGCCGTCGTCGCGGCGCGTGAGCACTGGTCGTTTGACGACCAAGCTGGCACGAAGCACGAAGTAGATCGGCTACGAAGTGGACTCGGCTTTCCCGATAAACGAAACATCTATGCGACACACAAATTCGACCCGCCCAGACTTAATAGGGCTGAAGCAACCAAGCTTGGCCGTGAGATTAGTGTGCTCATCGGTGAATGATGGCACAACTGAACGCGTTCTGGTTTCAGTGGTCGCTGTGAAAAACAGACTTGACTCTTGAGACAATCTTGGGTTCGCCGTCCGTTCGGTACGCGCCTTCACCGCCTTGTTTTCTACCTTGAGTGTAGCGAAGCCAAACATTTGATCGCTGGAAAAAGCCGGTGTAGTCGACGCCCCACGTGCCTTCACCAATTCCGTGGTACGCGTTCGTCTTGCGTTCACGGCCGCGACTCAACAAGCCGAGGCTCGGTACTTGAGAAAATGCCGCACCGCCTCCCACGTAGCCACCGCCGTATTTCTTGTGGAGATTGCATCGAGCCCATCTCGCAACACAGTGCGGATTACCTGCTCGCTCGCAGTCATGCATAAGATAGCGTTCAGGTGGGCAGTCGCCCCAATTTCGATCACCCGGCTTCTCAAAAATCGGCTTCTTAGGTCGCCCTGGGTCGTGGCTGATGCCGCCATCAAGGGATGCGTCCGAACTAACGCAAACGCACACCTGCCCATGCGATATTGACGGTCCTGCAAGCAGTAAAACGATCAGAAGAATCGTGGGGCGTCGCATGACAATGGGATCCTTTTGGATAGTCGCTCTCAGCTACATCGTCGTACTATGCTCCAGGCGTCAGCATTTTGAGAATCTTCGTAACCGCTTGGCTAACCGCTAAGATTTGCCAAGCTTACACAGCGGGTGAAGGAGTCGACGCGGTCGCTTATGGACCGTCTGGATTACGATTGAATTTCTGGAACGGGACGCGAACGCCGCCAATCGTATAACTGTCGATGCGAATTGACTGCAGAGGGTCAAAGCCAGTTTGCCCGGCCGATGTCACGACGTCGTCTTGATCGACGCCATCACCGCTCACGCCGAACCCGCCCGCAAGCTTGGTTCGGTTGCGAATGTACAGAGGAGTGCTGCCCGGAAAAAAGACGACTCCGTTTTGATTGGCCAAAGCGAACTTCACGTCTGAATTTCCGATCGTAACGTCAGCGTCGCCGGGATCTCGGAAGTTTGTCATGACGTTGAACGAATCGTAGGCCACCGTGCTACTGTGGTTCGGCGAGGCGTACACATTAAAATGCAACGGAGCATCGTCGCGAATGTTTTCTGCCGTCAGTGGATTGATACCTGGCAGTCGGAGCGCGCTCTGAGGACCAACCCCCAAGCATAACTGCGGCTCTCGATCACAAAGGCTGATGTTGGGATTGTTAACGAGCTGATCGCCGATTCGCTGATCCAACTCACTGCCGGTTGGAAATCGAGGCTCCACCAAGAATCGGAATGACCGATTTGTCAGCGCCGTTCCCTTTGGCACAGAATCACCCGATCGTGTTTTGACTGACCAGGTTACTGGCCCAAACATGCCGTCGCCATCGAAGTCGATTCGGTCGGCCGCCACAATTGCGTTTGCATCAGCGTAGTAGGCGGTGTTTCTGGCTTTGGCCACCGAAACGTCGATCGAAAAAATAGTGGCGTCTTCTTGTCGATACAGCCCGAGGATCTCGCCTTCCTTGTCGGCGACTGCTAAGACCATCCGTGTCCGCGAACCGGGACGTCCACCGTTATCGAAATCGAGCCGAATCGCCGCTCGAGTGTCGTCTGCTGATTCCCTTCCAGCGTTGATGATGTTTTCTACGTCGGTCGCTGTTAACCCGCCGGCTCCGTTCGCGTGCGGCGCCACTAGCCAACCAAACGGAACCGGTTCGCCGTCCGCAACAGTCGCACCATTTGGGAAGATCTGTTGGTTGTCACCTGAATCTCTGCCCATGAAGCGATTTCGCCCTACTTCGATCAGCCGATCGATTCCCGGTTTGCGGAAATCACGATCTGGAGTGGGACCGTAGATCTCCAACGTGACCCCAACGAGATCGATGCGTCCGCTGGGCAATACAAAGTTCTTAAGTTCTGGAAGCTTATCGTTGAATTCTGTTAAGTCACGGTCGAATGGCGGTTCAAAAGCTAAGATCCCGCCTCCGGCCGCAGCGATGAGCGCCGCGAATTCAGCTTCCAAAACCAAGCCTGCATTCGTGCGATCCTTCTCTGTTTGCGTAACGCCTCCGTTCTGACTCGCGTGAACAAACTCCTGTTCATGCGTCGCAAAGCCATCTTCCCCTGGAAAGAAAACTCCGATTCCGCCGACGAGATTTATTTGTTCGCTTGGCTTACTTAAGTCGGTTCCAGGCTTCGCCTGCTCGACAAGTTTGAAAAGCGGAACGCCGCCCGGCAACGTTCCGATCCCGCGAGGTATTGCGTTGGGCGACTTACCAGACTGTTCGCCATAACTTTCCGGCCATGTCGTGAAGAAGCCACTGGCTTGCTGAGAAACGAAATTGGGATTTGCGTTGAACCGAGTCATTAGTTCAACATCATCGACAGTGCCTTTTTTGCGGTCTAATCCAGGATGAGTCTGGCTGTCGCGGCTTTGGTGTTCGATTGCGAATAAGTCCACTTGAGGCGTGAAGGCGATCTCCGGAGGGAAATGCCCACCGACTCCAATCGGTGCTACGAGTCCCGGCCCTTGATAACGTGGGTCTGCGTTCAACGGCGACGATTCCACTTCTCGCTGCGTAATCGTCGACTGACTGATGAACCGAATCGTGCGACTGGTGAGTGGTGCCGCGTTGCTGCTAAAGAAAGCAGCGGTTCGTGCTTTCGCAACAGCGCCGTCTATGGCGAATGCCAGCTTGTCGGGATCGTTCTGGAGATTGGCAGACACGCTCTTTTCGACGCGAACACCTAGAATCCGGCCGCCGCGATCGACAACTGCAATGATCGCGTCGGTCCTCTTCGTCGCCATCGATGCTCGCGACAATAGCGTACAGACTTCATCAGACGAAATCTGGTTTGGGGAGAACATATCACGATCGCTGAGTTGTGCCTCAAACCCAGGCGTTACCATTGCCCCAAAGGCAGCATCGGCAGCGACAGCAGTGCCATTGATTTCATTAATAATCGCCAACGCGTCAGCAGGGCTGACATCACCATCGTGGTTCACGTCCAGCATTGAGGGATCGGCTGCTGGTGGACCGTTCAGGTGATTGATGACTAGCAGCGCATCGATGGGTGAAACGAGACCGTCTTTATTCACGTCTGGAGAAACAGCTTGGCCGTCAGGCGGAACAGCTTGGCATACTGCCAACAGCTCGCGAGCTTCCAATGATTCCAAACGCAGGCGGCGACACTCTTGCATTGCACTTCATCCAGGCTCAGAAACGGGGTTTCGAATACCGCAGTTTAACTGGAACAGGCAGTCTAGCCACGCCAACCCTGCATCTTTAGGGAAATAACCCAATCCGAATCATTTCCCCAATTCGGAAAACCGATACATCCCTACAAGATGGTGTTAATTCCCTGGAACTTTGGTTGCGCGATGCAAGAACGACGGAAGCAGATTGCACGACTTCTGGTGGCAATAGTCGCGATCGCGATTCTTGACATCGCGGCAGTCGCTGAATCTTCCGCTTTGACTCTTGCGATTGCGGAAGTGCAAATAAGGAGCGTGAACGCGCCCGAGTTCGCGGAGGAACAGCTGAGTGACACGGCGTCGGCAAGTCGATCATTGCAGGTATTGCCATCGCGGCTGGCAGATGCGAACCGCCTGCCACCTTCGTCGATCGATTCACCCGTGCAGTCCGCTTTTCAGCAATACAACGGCACGCTATCTGTCGAGTCGCCGCGCGACAGTCCTGACCAAGTCGCAATCCCGACGGAACTCGCTTCGGCACCTGCAACATTTTGGTTTTCCGATTCGCCGGACAATCAGAGTCATCCAGAGACGCCCGCTTCCACTACCAGTGTTCTGGCAAGCGATGAGTCAGCCGATCCGGCTGTACTCCGAAACTCATTGTCGCCAACACTGCAGTTGCCGGGCATTGAACCTCCAACGGACTACACAAATCCACTTTGGGTTACGCCGACCGAGGCCCCTTACGGATTCTCTGGTCCCAGCGGAGTCCTGCCTTCAGAAATACAGACCAGCAGCCATTTCATTCCGGTCGACGATCGCTGGCGAATTGGACTGGGCGATGCAGATCGTTACGGCAAGGGGCACCCGATCAACGACGACTACCCTGGCGTGGAAGGAGCGTGGTACGACCCGTACAACCAAAACGTGCTCAAGGGCGATTATCCAATCATCGGCCAGCACACGTTCTTGAAGCTGTCGTTGAAGAGTCTGTCGCTTTTCGAAGGACGACAACTGCCGACGCCAACAACTCCGTTTGAAGCAACGAGAAATCCTGGCACGACCGCATTCTTTGGCGACCCGGATCAATTCCTGTTTGCATCCTACAACTCGGTGGCCGTCGACCTATTTCATGGCAACGCTTCGTTCAAGCCGAATGACTGGCGGATTCGCGTTGACATGATTTACAACATGAACAACTTGACTGCTGACGAACTTGCGATTGTCAGCCCGGACGTACGAAAAGGCACCAGCAGATTCCGCCAAGACGTCGCCTTGGAAGAATGGTTCGTCGAAGCAAAGCTCTCCGACTTGAGCCCCTATTATGACTTCGTGTCAGCCCGAGCAGGTAGTCAGTTTTTCGTGAGCGATTTTCGCGGATTCATTTTCTCGGACATCAACCGTGGTGTTCGATTGTTCGGGACGAGGCATTCGAATCGCGACCAATTCAATTTGATGTGGTTAGATCAAACGGAAAAAGACTCGAACTCGCTGCTCAACCGAATTGACGAAGATCGCCACCAGAACACGTTGATCGCGAACTACTATCGCCAAGACTATTTGTTCCCAGGGCACAATATTAACTTCTCGTTCCACGCAAACCACGACAAGCCGTCGATGGAGTTTGATCGAAACGACTTTCTAGTTCGCCCGGATCCAGTTGGCGTCTTCCAAGAGCACGACATTCGCTCTTACTATTTCGGGGCGACAACGAACGGGCACATCGAACGAATCAATGTCAGCAGCGCGTTCTACTACGTCTTCGGACGCGATGATTTGAATCCGATTGCTGGTCGTGAAGTCGACATCAGCGCGTACCTAGCAGCTTTGGAACTGTCGTACGACCGAGACTGGGTGCGGTTTCGAACGTCTTATCTGTACAGTTCTGGTGACGGCGACGCGAATGACACGCGCGCAACTGGGTTTGACGCGATTCTTCCCAATCCGAATTTTGCAGGCACCGAATTCAGCTACTGGGGACGACAGAATCCTCGGCTATTTGGTGTCGAGTTGACGAACCGGTTGAGTCTCACTCCTAGTCTTCGCTCCAGCAAGTTCCAAGGTCAAACGAACTTTGTGAATCCGGGGCTGCATTTGTTCAATCTTGGGATCGACGGTGACATCACTCCTCGAATGAAATCGATCAACAACGTCAACTTCCTGTGGTTTGACGAAACTTCACCTTTGGAAACGTATCTGTTCACAGGCGAAGTTCGGAACTTCATCGGGACGGACATTAGCACGGGGCTCGAATACCGTCCTTTGCTAAACAACAACATTATTCTCCTCGGCGGACTTGCCACTCTCATTGGCGGCGATGGTCTCTCGGATCTTTACCGCGACGTAAATGGAAATCTTCGTAACCACTTGGCCGGTTTTTTGGAGGTGGTGCTCGCATACTAGTTCAACGTCGTGCAACGGCTGGCGGCGTTTTTAGCAAGAGCGAAAAACGAGTGATGAACACGATAAGCGGAATCGTACGACACGTTTTGCAATACGCACTGGTACTGTCAGTCGCGGTATGTCTTGTGAGTCATGCGCCTGCTCAACAAAGGTCCGGGAATGTGCAACGTCTCGCTAATAGCGGGCAACTATCGAGCGGTCACGCATCGTTTTGGATTTCCGACTCGCCAGCTGAATCACAAGCACCGAACAACGTTGGCGCGACAAAGTTTGTGATTCCACAGACCGCAACTCGCCCGATCAAATCGCCCGAAAGTCACCGCGCTTTTGGTAGCTATCATGGGAACCCGGTCCGCCGAAACGACGCTGCCAATGAACCTAATGTCGGGCGGCGGCATGACGATCCGTGGGATTTGGCTCGCCGGTTGGGCATTGCCGATAATACTTCGTACCCAATTCCGGAAGAGTTGCGGCACGACGATCTCATCCGCCAGACGCAAGAAGCTGCGTTTGCGAAGAGTCAAGGATGCATTGAGTGTCACTCCGACGTCGGGCATATGCACCCAGAAGGAACCGTGCAAATTGGATGTACCGATTGTCACGGTGGCGACGCGTCGACGACGGATCTCGGTCGTGCACACGTCTGGCCAAACTTCCCGTCCGTGTGGAAGGACAGCGCCAATCCAGTCCGCAGTTACACGGTTCTGAATCACGAAAGGCCTGAATTCATTAGGTTTATGAACCCAGGCGATTTGCGTGTCGCGCACATCGCGTGTGGGCAATGCCATGCAAATGAAGTTCTGCAGCTTCGCAAGAGCATGATGACGCACGGTTGCATGCTCTGGGGTGCGGCTCTGTACAACAACGGCGGTATTGACGATAAGTACTCGCCATTTGGCGAGTCGTACAGCATGCGAGGCACTCCACAGGTTCTGCAAACCGTTCCCGCACCGACTCCTTTCGAAATGAAAAACAAAGGTGTCTTGCCGCGGCTCCAACCGCTCATTCCTTATCAGGTAACGCAGCCGGGAAACGTGTTGCGGATTTTCGAACGTGGCGGTCGTTTTCGTCCTGAGGTCGGGATTCCAGAACGTCTGGAAGAACCGGGACGTCCACGAGAGCGGCTCAGCCTTCGTGGTTTGGGAACTGAGAACCGAACAGACCCGGTTTTCATCGGATTGGCGAAAACACGATTGCTCGATCCAACGCTGAACTTCTTGGGCACAAACGATCACCCTGGCGACTATCGCAGCAGTGGTTGCAGTGCTTGCCACGTTCTGTACGCGAACGACCGCAGCAAAACGGCAAGCGGCTTCTTGGCGAAGTACGGAAACCGCGGGACGGCTGCCGAGTGCGTCGATGAGTGGGTGAAGTATGTCGATCCGATGATCAACAAACACCAAAGCGGACATCCGATCCAACATAAGTTCGAAACGCGAATGCCAACCAGCCAGTGCATCGTGTGTCATGTCCATCCGGGAACGAACGTGCTCAACAGCTATCTTGGCTACATGTGGTGGGACAACGAAACGGACGGCGAGTTTATGTATCCGGAAGAGCAAAAGGAGCTGACCGCCGAAGACTACATTCGAGCAACCGAGTTTAATCCGAACGAAGCGGCCGCTCGAGGGCACTGGAGCGACCCTGAGTTTCTAGCAAACGTGAGCGACCTAAATCCACATCTGCGTCACACTCAGTTCGCAGACTTTCATGGGCATGGCTGGGTCTATCGAGCCGTCTTTAAGAAGAACCGCGAAGGTAAGTTGCTCGACTGGAAAAACGATGTCGTCGATGACACTTCAACACCTCAGCTGCAGGCTGCGGTCGCACCTGCGAATCACGTTGAAAAGCAATCAGGCAAATGTCGCTCTGGCACCCCAACCCACATGATGGATATTCACATGGAGCGTGGGATGCACTGCACCGACTGCCACTTCTATCAAGACAGTCACGGCAACACGAAGCTGTACAGCGAAGTTCGCGCAGCAATCGAAGTTCAATGTGTCGATTGCCACGGCACAGCAGAAATGTCGCTGGTCGAAAAAGTTGAAAATCAAATCGCATCGGGACAACCTCCACGTCTACCAACAAGTGGTCCCGCTGCTCCGGATGGTGGAACGAATCTGCTCACCATGCGGACGCCGTTCGCAACGCCACGATTTGAAGTAATCCGAAATCCAGGACAACCTCCCAAATTGATTCAACGAAGTTCAGTTGAACCCGATCTGTTCTGGGAAGTGACGCAAACAGCGAACACTGTTCGCCAGGACCATCCCGATTACAACCCGCGTTCGCACGCCGCAAAGACTGTGCGTTTGGGCGATGATGGTCGCGCGACGTGGGGCGGAAATAGCCAAGACGATTTTACTCGCTGCGGGCACAACAACAGCATGTCTTGTATCGCCTGTCATAGCTCGTGGAACCCGAGCTGTTTTGGCTGCCACTTGCCACAGAAAGCAAACATCAAATCGCCAGAACTGCACAATAACGGCGATATCACGCGAAACCGAACTAGCTACAACTTCCAAACTCTGCGCGATGATGTGTTCATGCTGGCTCGAGACAGCAACGTCACAGGCAACCGCATCGGGCCTGCACGAAGCAGCTGCGCGATTCACGTTACCAGCTATAACGCAAACCGCGAAGCAATTTACGTGCAGCAACAAACGATCAGCGGCGATGGTCTCAGTGGCATCGCGTTCAGTACGAACGTTCCGCATACCGTCCGTGGTGGTGCGGGCTGGGCGAACGAATCGAATCACGCAGCCAGCGGAGTCTACGAAACAAAAAGCTGCACCGACTGCCACCTTTCCAATTCGGAAGACAACAACGCGGTCATGGCCCAACTCCTGATGCAAGGGACTGGCTTTACGAACTTCATTGGAAAGTACTGCTATGTCGCTGCGGGCGAACACGGCTTTGAGGCGGTCGTTGTTACCGAAACGACTGAACCTCAAGCCGTAATCGGAAGTTCACTTCACCGGCTCGCCTATCCGGAAAACTACAAAGAGCACCTCGAACACAGGCGAATGCTTGAACACAGTCACGAGCATCCTGGACGAGACATCATCGAAAGCATCACGCCGAAGTTTCGGCATCCTGAAATCCTAGATCTTCAACACCGCGGCGAGTTCCTCTATGCCGCTTGCGGCAAAGGCGGCTTGCGAGTTTTTGACATTGCATTCATCGACCATAAAGCGTTTAGCGAGCGAATAACGACCGCACCGGTTTCGCCCGTCGGCCAACGACTCTACGTTCGAACCAAGTACGCTACAGGAGTCGCCGCACCGGCGACAATCGCTCCCGATCCGACTCGCCAACAAGATCCGACGAACGAGGAATCGAAAGTCCATCCACTGTACGCGTACATCTACGTAACAGACCGCGAAGAGGGGCTAATCCTGGTCAGCGCCGGGACGCTGCTCGACGGGAACCCTCTCAATAATTTCATGGAGCGAGAGGTTACGTTCAATCCGAACAGGATTTTGGCTGAAGCAGAATCGGTCTCGATCGTTGGCACATATGCCTACGTGTGCTGTGACGCGGGGCTCGTCGTGATCGACATCAATGATCCCAAATGCCCAAAAGTTACGCATGTCGTCGGCGGGCTACAACATCCGAAACAGGTCGCGGTTCAGTTCCGCTATGCATTCGTTACTGACGAACATGGCGTTCACGTTTTGGATACGACCGACCTAGCTCGACCGCATCCTGTGCATCACGTCAGTGTGCCTCACGCACATGGCATCTGCCTGAGCAGAACGTACGCATACGTCGCTGCTAAAGAAAACGGGCTGGTGATTTTGGACATCGAAACACCGTTGGCTGCATGTGTCGACCAAGTTTACAACGCCGACTGCCAAATCAACGACGCGCACGACGTCCAATTGGGCATTACCAACGTAAGTCTTTTTGCATACGTCGCCGACGGCAAGAACGGACTGCGAGTGGTCCAATTGACCAGTCCGGAAGTGATCGGTAACGACGGGTTTAGCCCTCGGCCCGAGCCCTACTTGGTTGCGAGTTACAAACTTCCGAAGGAAGGCCACGCTCTAGCAATCAGCCGAGGCATCGATCGAGACCGAGCCGTCGACGAAAGCGGAAACCAAATCGCCGTATTCGGCCGCGTCGGCGCTCGGCCACTTAACCGCGATGAGGCAATGAAAATGTATCTTCGATCAGACGGAATGCCTTGGTACACCAGCGACGACATTTTTGATTCGCGTGTGTTTGATGTTCGGGCGCCGCAATCACGGTGACGCAGCGGTTCCAGATGCTGTCACAGCAATTACAACGAGCGTAAGCGGTCACGCGGCGACGGTCCACGTCGGCTTCATGGTTACTGCCGAATGACCTCATGCGCTGACACTGTCGACGTTATTCACGCCGCACACACAATTCCGTTTCGATGCAGCGAGCGACGTCAAAGACAGATTTCGATCAATCGTCCAATGGCTTAGTCGCAGTGTTCGAGCGGATTTCTTGCAGCTGGTCGACTAGCCTAGCTGTGACACGTCGAACTTTGGCCGTTGGTTTAGATCCTTTCGGACGTGCGCAGGAAAAATCTCCCAGTCCTGGGTCGAAGGGATGTCGCCTAGCACAGTACTGACCGCTGGCGATTTCAGTTTTTTCACCAACTCATGTGGGATTTCTCGGCGGCCTTTGAAGTCTTTTGCGATCGACTGAAGCGCCCAAATCAATTGCCGAGCCGAATCGTATGTGATTAACTCGTCCTCTGGTTTGTTCAATAGTTGGTGGAAGACACTTAGTGCTTTAGACCGAGTTATCTTGGCGCGATCAAGGCTGTTGGTATCAACCGACGTAACCCAATCCTTTGAACTTTCCCTGATATGGACGAGGTCGCCGAACGGACGAGAGGCAAAGTGGTCAAATAGGTTATCGTCGTGAACAGAACCTGTGAGCGTCGCCATACCATAGGCCTCATTCAGCAGAACAAATTGCCACTCTGATTCACGAGGTCGCCCTGGGTTGCCGATGGCCTGACGTTGCTGACGCAGGCTGCCGGTTCTTAGTTCATGATGGCATGCGGAACAATCAAACGTCGCGAAGTCAGGAAAAGCATCACTCTGATAAAGGCCGAGCGTTTTTTGTCGTGCAACCAGCGCTCCGACTAGGACTTTCTGTGTGTTCCACATTTGTTCTGAAGGAACGATTGGCTCTTCTTTCTTTTCCTCTGAGGTCGATAGCGGACCGTAGTTTTTCGCGAAGTAATCATTTAGAACCAGGCGATTCGACTCAAGCGTATCGTGCACTTCTTCCGGTGACTTCCAATGTTTCGGCATGGCATCACAAAATGTCTCCAACTCAAACGGAGGAAGAGGTGGATGTCCTGCAACGTACATTTCGTGTGTGACGAACATTCCTTTCTGCTTATTTCCGACGTGACAATCCATGCACAACGCAGCTTGCTTTGACATGCTTGTCAAATCATGTAGGCCTGTGGCTGTCTTTTCATCTGGAGTAAGCAGCTGGCCTTGGTTTCTCCAGCTGTTTGTGTGTTGTTTTCTCCATCGTTCGTCGCTCACTTCGGGATCCTGATGACAGGTGAAGCAGTATATTCCGATTCGTATGACCGTTGGTTTCTTTGTAAGCTTGTTTTTTTCGCCCGGTCGCTCGAAACCGAGTTGATTCGTACCCTCAGAATACCCGCCATGACACGTTAGGCAGTTCTTTCGGAAACTTGGATACTTGTAATTAAGTTTCCTACAGATCTGATTGCTTAGGATGTTGCTGGGCGCTCGCCACTCTTTTTCCACTTGTTTTTCGCCAATTTCAAAATCCTGCAATCTGAGATCATCAACGAAAGGTCTGATACTGAACAACGGCTCCACTCTGCGCCTCGCGATTGCATGTTTGTCAAACTCCATCCAATTCAGCATTTCCTTTTTACTGGTAAAGGCGATTAATCGATCCTTGACGCCGGCAAGTTCTTCCGCTTCCGTAAACCCATCGATGTGGCACCCAATGCATTTTTGTTGGTCATCTTTTTCTAACGTTGCTTCGTATTTAACCCACGACATATAAACCGAATCGCTCCGTCGCGGTTGTGGATTCTCCGGTTGCGCCATTAGCGGAGACGAGAATAGGACGCAAACCAGGCATTGGCCGAGCGCAATTCTGAGCTGGAGATGA
>JAGQPC010000160.1 GCA_020426925.1 Planctomycetales bacterium
AATCCAACGTTTTACACGAAATTCAAACAGCGTCTCGGTGAACTTGCTGAGACCGTTTTTACCGAAGCAGTGTTCGGACCTAAGATTCAAAACCTCGCAAATACGCTTGAGCCAGAAGTTCGCTTGCGTGCAAGACTTCGAGGTACGGATGAACAGCGGGCAGTCGCCGAGTTGCAGGAAACAATGAATGCGATGCTGGAGCACCTAAAAGAAAGGCGATCGTATGTGCTCGCCGCACTGGCCGAGGACAAATAACCACAACAAGATACGCCGCAGTTACGCCGCGAGAACCCAATCCTGCAGTCACCGATCACTTATGCACCTAATCGCAGAAAAACGAATTCGATTGCTCGTCATCGTTTTGTGTGTGCTTTCCGCTGCGCTGGTCGGCTTTGCCCAACGCACTCGATCGTCAGGCGGTGGACGCCGACAAGCGGCGACTCGGGATCAATATCCAACATGGGCAGTTGACGACGATTTTAAACACGATGTCTTTACGTTCACTCGAATTCAGTACGGTGGATACGGTCGCAGCAGTGGAGGCTGGAGCAACGACTATCCCGACTGCGATTGGAATTTCTCGGTGCGGCTTCACCAGCTGACGTCGATGAAAGTCGACCCCAACGGAAAAGTGTTTCGACTTACCGATCCCGAACTGTTCAACTATCCGTTTGCATACATGTCGAACGTGCAGAACATGGTATTGTCTCCAGAGGAAGCGGCGGCGATGCGAAAGTACTGCCTGAATGGCGGTTTCATCATGGCCGATGATTTTTGGGCCGCCGAGGCTTGGCGGCATGTGAAGCGAGAGATGGATCGAGTTTTCCCGGATCGCCAACCAAGAGAACTCGACCTTTCTCACGAGATTTTTCACATGGTCTATGACTTAAAAGAAATGCCGCAAGTTCCCAGTTACTTCGCGTGGCAAGACGGCGAAAAAGTCGAACGCTGGCACGGAAGCTTCGAAGGCGACGAAGCTCCACACTTCCACGGCTACTTTGACGACGACGGTCGGCTGATGGCACTGCTCTGCCACAATAACGACATCGGCGATGGTTGGGAACGCGAAGGCGAGCACCGCGGATTTTTCGACCAGTACTCAATCAAGATTTCGTACCCGCTGGGAATCAACATCGTTACGTACGCGATGACGCATTGAGCTTGTCGTCAACTTGCTTGGCATCTCAATCTCGCCAGGAACGCTGGAAAATTCGCTACGATTACTGCTTGCGAATACAGTAAAGATGCCGTGTGGTTCGCACGATCATGCTTTCACCAGTGACGGCGGGAGACGCTTGGCAGCCGTTTTCTAATTCATTCTTTGCGACTTGAATGAACTCGTTTGGATTCGCTTGAAAGACCGTGCAAACGCCGTCAAGATCAAAGCAGTAGATGTTGCCGTCTGACAGAATTGGCGATGACCGGAAGTTTCCTCCGAGACGCTCTTTCCACGAAGGTTTCCCGGTTTTCGCATCCACACACTGTGCGATCCCGTCGTCGGTTACCATGTACAGGTGATCTTCGTGGAGCAGTAACGAAGGCCGCTTTGGCCCACCGCGCTCCATAGTCCACGCGATGTTCGAATCAGTGACATTTCCGGTGCCATCAGGTGATATCGCACAAATCGTTGGCCCGGCGTCACCGATCACGACGTACACAAGCCCGTGACCGAAAACAGGACGCGAGCACGCGTTCATGCCCCCGTGTCGGACTCGCCAAATCTCTTTTCCATCCTTCGGATCGTAAGCGATCGTTTCGACTGCACTGGGGCTAACCAGGATGTTACGTTCCCCGACTCGCACGATTTGGCTTGTGCAATAGGCTTTCTTGCGGTCGCCGTCATCGGTCCCGTAGTCGATGTTACGATCGGTCTTCCAAACGGTATCGCCGCTGGTTTTGTCGAACGCCATCACGAACTGCTTGTCGTAGCCGTCATAGGACACGATCAGTTTTCCATCGTGAATAATCGGCGACGCACCGGGACCTCGCCAGTGGTTGCATTCAATGTCACGACGCTGCCAAATCACGCCTCCACTATGTGTGTCCAAACATGCTGTGCCATAGCTGCCGAAATGAACATAAACACGTCCCTCTTCAATAATCGGAGTCGGCGAAGCGTAGCTGTTCGTTGGATGGCGAAAGCGAGGTGACTTATTTTCAAACACTAAAATATCGTGGATCGTCTCGCCGGTCGCTGGATCGACACAAACGGCAAACATCTGCTTGCCGTCTTCCGTAGCGGTTGTCATCCAAACCTGATCTCCCCAGACAACGGGAGACGACCAACCGCGTCCGTGGATTTCAACCTTCCAAGCAACGTTCTCCGATTCACTCCACGTTGTCGGTAAGTTCTCCGTTGTCGAATGGCCATCGCCAGTCGGTCCGCGGAATTGGTTCCAGTTATCCCCAAAGGACAGCACGGCGAACAGGTTCAGAGAAGCGACAGCAAGCAGGATCAGATACTTCATTAAGGTTGACCTAACGCTTAGAGGAATACAAAACGATTTGCGGTCATTATGATCGCAAGTAAATTACTGGAAAAGACACTGGCTGCACCGCGGGACGCCGACTGGAGAATCGGCCAGATCTGGACTTTAGCAACAATATTCCTCATTTACCTGCGAATATCGTTCACTTGGCCGATCTGCCTCATGAAGTAGCGAAGTTGATTTGGATTGAAAACGCGTCTTAGATAGAATTGGGCGTGACGGATTACCTATGTCCAATCGGTTTGTGATGGACTCGAATTGCCGAGGCGCCGGAGAATTGTGAATGATCGTTCGAGCCAGTGTTGCCCTGGGGGTTCTCCTGATTCTGAGTAAGGGAGCAGCGATTGCGAACGACACGATCGCCCGGCAGAACGCGATCGCTATGGGCGCTCGCATTGACGAATTGCTGGAAACGGAATGGCGATCGCGTGAGATTGTTCCCAGCCGCATCGCGGATGATTCGGAGTTTCTACGTCGAATCTCACTTGATCTGATAGGCGTGATTCCTACTGCTGGAGAAGTGCGACGCTTCAACGCGGATCGTACAAGTAAGAAGCGGCAAACGACAGTTGACACACTGCTGGAATCGCCTCGCCATTCGACCCATCTGGCGAATCTGTTTCGCGAGATTATCATGCCCTCCAGTGGAAATGATCCGTTCAACGGTACGGCGGAACTTCAACAGTGGCTTCGCGAGCAATTCGTGGACAACATGCGTTATGATCGGATCGTGTCCGAATTTCTCGCTTCAACCGGCAGCGAGCAGGGTCCGGCGGCGTTCTATCGGTCGCTGGAGGCGAAGCCGGAAAAACTTGCGTCGACTACGTCTCGAGTGTTTCTTGGATTGCAATTGGAATGTGCACAGTGTCACGATCATCCGTTCGACAATTGGACACAGAAAGAGTTCTGGGGGTACGCCGCGTTCTTTGCACGCATTCAACAGCCGACAGCGATGACTCCAAACTTTAGCGTCGTCGACGTGCCCGATGGTGAAGTCACAATACCCGACACAGAACAGGTTGTTGCTCCGAAATATCCACGTGGTCCGCATGCGCCGGAAGACGCACGAGGCACGCGTCGGATTCAACTGTCGATTTGGATGGCTTCTCGAGACAATCCGTTCTTGCCGCGTGCAGCCGTGAACCGAGTTTGGTCATTCATGTTCGGCAAAGGATTGGTCAATCCCGTTGATGACATCGGGCCGCACAATCCGCCGTTGCATCCTCGGTTGATGGATGAACTCACCGAGTACTTCATCGAACAAGACTTTAGCTTGAAAGAACTATTTCGGGCTATCGCCTATTCGGACACGTATCAGCGTAGTAGTCAGCTTGCCGGGGATAGCAACAGCGAGATTGAACTGTTTGAGCGAATGCATGTAAAAACGCTCTCACCGGATCAGCTGTACGATTCGCTGAGTCGTGCGCTGCTACAACCAGCTGAAGTGGGCATCCGCCGCGAGTTCGTAAATCGGATGAAGACGGTGTCTCGTGATTCAACAGAATACGCAGCCGGCCTGCAACAAGCCTTGAACCTTATGAACGGTCAGCGCATCTCGACTGCCACATCACAAAGCGATAACGGGTTGATGGGCGCGCTGAACGCCCCGTTTCTGCACGACCAGCAACGCGTTGAGTCCGCGTTTTTAACAGTTGTTTCTCGTCTGCCAAGCGATGAAGAAGCACAATTGTTTGTACAGCACATTAGTGCCCGCACCAGCAACGACGAACGACAATCGGCAATGAGCGATATTATCTGGGCATTGACGAACAGCGCCGAGTTCCAACTGAATCATTAAAGAGCTGGACTAAACGAAAATGTCTAATCATCTACACATTTATCGTCGACATGCCATGCAAGTAGCCATGGGTGGGCTTATTGGAGTCAGTTCATCGGGCTGGCTACCTCGGATTGCCGCCGCAGCGACAGAAACTTCGCGAAAGCGAAAATGCATTTTGTTATGGATGGGCGGTGGCCCAAGCCAAACTGACACATTCGATATGAAGCCGAACCACGCGAACGGAGGTGAGTTCAAAGAAGCTCAAACCTCAGTGCCTGGTCTTCGATTCAGTGAACATCTCCCCAAACTTGCAAAGCTCGCCGACCAGCTCGCTATCGTCCGGAGCGTTAGCACGCGTGAAGGAGATCATTCGCGTGGAACTTATTTGATGCGGACAGGACAACGTCCCGGTTCGCCGGTTCGTTTTCCAACGATCGGCTCGGCGATGTCGAAGGAACTCGCAGTTCCGAATGCCATCTTGCCCAACTATTTCAGTATCAATCCAACGATTGGCATCAACCCGGATGCCTACAGTCCTGGTTTTCTCGGCCCTCGATTTGCGGCCGCTACGGTCGGCGAGCAACAAGGTCCAGAGCAACCGCAAGCGGACGGATTTGCCGATTTGAAAGTGGACAACCTCACGCTTCCGCCTGGCGTCACATTACAGCAAGCGAACGAACGCCAGAAACTGTGGAACGTTTTGCAGACACGTTTTAAGAAGTCTCGTTCTGCGAGTGCCATTGAATCGCAAGACACAGTCTATCGACGAGCAATCGACCTGATGACCAGTGATGACGTTGAAGCGTTCGATCTTTCGAAAGAACCAGACGACGTTCGAGAAGCATACGGTCGAAACCGGTTCGGACAGGGCTGCTTGATTGCTCGTCGTTTGATCGAGCGGAACGTGCCGTTTGTGGAAGTGTCGCTCGGTTCCGGTGGAATCGGCTGGGACACGCATCAAGACAACTTCAATCTCGTCAAGCAATTGTCTGTGCAGCTCGACAACGGTTGGGCAACATTGATGACCGACCTGCAAGAACGCGATTTACTGCAAGACACAACGATTCTGTGGATGGGCGAATTCGGTCGCACGCCACAGATCAACAATATGCGTGGCAGAGACCATTTCCCGAACGCTTGGACGTGCGTTTTCGCCGGTGGCGGAATTGCCGGGGGACAAGCCTACGGAGCGACAACCGACGACGGCTCCGAAGTCGCGGAGAACAAAGTCAGCGAACAGGACATACTCGCGACGTTTTGCCAAGCTGTCGGCGTGGACCCGACAACGGAAAATGTCTCTTCGATCGGTCGACCCCACAAAATCTCGGAAGGAACGCCGATCGCCGCCGTTCTTTCGTAGTCTTACCGTCATTTTGATCATCAAGCCATGGCTGTGAAATACGCAATTGCAATCCTGTGTTGTTTGCTTTTCGTCACCGCGTGCAGACGGTCGACAAACCAGACAGTCAAAAAGCCGTCGGCGAAACAGGCCGAGTCTACGGCGACGGACTCAAACTCTGACGTGGACGAGCCAGCCGCAATCGAGCCAGAATCCGCGAGTCCCGAACCGACAGCTGCTTCGGAAGAAGATCCTGCGGACGACAATTCTGATTCGGTAGAGGAAAATGCGCAAACTGACGAAGTACGCGCCGAGCCCGCTCTGGCCGTGGCCGCGGAGGAAACGCACTCCGTCGCGGAGCCTGATCGTCTGATTGTATTGTCAGAATCGGGGCCTGTCGTTCTGGATCTAGTCATGCTGCTCGACGGAACTCCATATCAGGCGGCCATCGAATCGCTGATCGATGACGTCTTGAAAGCGGGCGACACCGATGCCGACGGGCAAACGGAGTGGAAGGAGCTGATGTCTAGTAAAGAGTTTGTTTATGGACAATTTGGAAACCCGCAGATCAATAGCGAACAACAACGAGTCGAACTTGAAAAGACCTACGACATCAACCGCAACAAACGCGTCGATCGTGACGAGGTGTTAGGCTTCCTTCGGCAAGACGCGTCAAACAGTTACCGGTTTTACCTGGATGAACCACAGACATCTCAAGACGGATTGACTGCGTCTCCAGTCTTTCGGTGGCTGGATACCAACGGAGATCAAGTGCTCGACGAACAGGAACGTCAATCGGCTGTCCATCGTATGTGGAAAAACGATGCGGACGACAATCAAATACTGCGACCAACTGATTTCGAATCGGCCGCAGCGAGCGACATGGCTGTCCGTCGTCGTCGACGCGAGCCTCGCAAGGTAATCGTGCCGAAGGAGTACTCTGATTGGTCGAAACTGCTCTACCTGGTGGAAGAAAAATACGCCTACGGAAATCCGTTGACTGTTCACGACGTTCCGGGATTTGAAAAGACATTCCTGATACTGGACGCGGACCAAGACGAGTTCTTGTCGCCCAAAGAATTCTCCGCAATCATGGAAATAACACCACACGCAGTTATTACGATCGACTTTAGCAATGCGGCAGAGTTAATCACTGCAAGCGACATCGATCCAGACTCGTCACTCCGGACAGTTCCCGTGAATGGAAGACGGCTGAGAATCGAATTGGATGTCTCCTTCATCGAAGTCGTTGCGGACTCACCCAATAGCGCGCTCCTTGCAGAACAAGCCGGTGCGATGTTCGATCGCGCCGATAGTGACAAGAACGATGCATTGTCGAGCGAAGAATTCACGGCCGTGCAACCGTTTACCATGGTGCCGTTTGAAGCCGTCGACGAAAACGGCGATGACCAGGTCGATCGAAACGAACTCTTGTCATTGCTCGAAAAGCGGCAACGAGTCTCTGAACGGCAGATCACCGGCGTTGTCGGAGAGAATTCTCAATCGCTTTTTGTGCATCTAGACCAAAACGGAGACGGACAACTCACTTCACGCGAAGTCCGTGAAATCCCCGATCGCCTTTTGGAGTTGGACGAAAACGGCGATGGAGTCTTGGCGTTGTCTGAACGCCCAAACCAAATTCGCATTCAACTTACTAGAGGTAGCGTTCCCAACCGCGTCGTTCCTGATCAATCAACGCCACAGGAAGCAGAAGAGTCAAAAGGCACGGGACCAGCATGGTTCCGAAGCATGGACGTGAACAACGACCAAGAAATAAGCCATCGAGAATTTCTCGGCCCAATCGAAGTCTTCGAGCAGCTCGACAAAAACGGCGACGCTTTCTTGTCGGCGGACGAAGCGACTGCAGCTGCCGTGCGATAGGCATCGTCCTCTTCTGGTTGTGTGTATGGAACGGCGCAGCACTTGTGTTGGATCTGATGTATGTCTGCTCCCGGCGTTAACCGGCATCTCCAGTCAGCCGGGGCATTTAGCGTTTCACTGTCCACACTCGGACTTCGGACCGGCTACCATCGGTGCTCCAACATGCTAGCCGCGATCCGTCGGCGGAAAACTGTAGCTTTCCGATTTGAGGTAGTTTGACGTCCAGATAAAGCATATCTTGGCCGCTTATCAAACTCCAAAACTGCACTCTGCCGTTAGCACCCGTGACAAACGCGTTGGCGTCGGGTGCAAATGCTACAGCATCGAACGGGCCCAACAACTGCTGAACTACTTCGTCCTTTTCCCAGTCGAATATTGTGAGGGTCGTGTCAGACGAAAGTAAAGCCACATGTTTACTAAACGGTGAAAACTGTGATTGCGTTATTCGGGATAGACCGTGTGCAATCGAGCCTTGTTTTCGAAAATCAGTTACTCCAAAAATGTCGAGCGAATCTTCAGTCCAGTGACCGATTAGTCCACCCTGATTTTCCAATGCTCTATCCGTGGTTGAGAACGATTGTTGTCGTACAACACTAAACGTTTTTGTTTCCCAGACGGTCGCTATATCCATTCCTTCCATATCGGAAGTTGTGACAATATTACGATCGTTGTTACAGAAGGTGGCAGTTGACACGCTACCGTCTGTCGTCAGTGTCGCGACCGTTGATCCGGATTGCATATCAATCACGTCGACTTGGTCCCAAGTCAGGTCGGAGGCCCTAACAACGAACTCGCCTGAGTCCGATATCGCGAGAGGGCATCTTCCCTGCGACAAGCCGCGGACTCGGGTGCGAGGTAAGTTTCGCCCTTTCTTACCACTTCTTGAATTCCATCGTATAAATCGGCCGCGATGATCGAAAGCAACAATCGCATCCAGCGATTTGTCCATTACGACTTGAACAGTAGGATCCGGAATCTCAAACGTCGCAAGCACATCAGGATGACGTGCCGCATCAAAGACTCGGACAACGCTTGGACGTGAACCGCACGCGATTCGCGCACCTTTAGGGTCGAATGCAAGAGACATTACGAATCCTAAGCTATCGGTGTCCGTGTTAGTCAAACGGGAACTCAACTTTTCACCGTTCCCCACGTCCCAAAGCTCTACCATTCCATTGTTGTTTCCGGTGGCGAAGGAACGGGCGTCCGGGGAGATCGCAATCGAGAAAAAAGTGCCTCCTGATTTTCCTGGAACTACATTCTTTGGTAGCCACGTTGCGAGATCCCAAACAATAGCAGAACCGACGGCGCTCGATACAAGCACCGAACCATCGGTCGAGTATCGAACGCAGTAGACTGTCTTATTGTGGCCCTTTAGCCGTTGGTATGTTTGCCCGGAATCCACATCGCACAAAACAACGTCTTCAGAACTTGCGATCGCGAGAAAATCTCCCCGAGGCGAAAAATCGACCGAATGGACGTGGTTTCGGAAACCGGCAATACCTAATTTGCGCTGCCAAGTTTCGGCTTCCCATAAAGCGACTGATTCGTAGTCACTAGCATGACGTTTTCCATCGAACCGACAGCCTGTTGCGATGAGTTTCCCATCGGATGAAATCGCAAGACATGCTACCTCTGATTCAAAACCTTGGATTGTGTGTAACTCTTCAAAGGAAACTCCGTCCCAAATCTTGACTCCATCGCCGCCGCAGGATGCAAACCACTTTCCATCGGGCGAAAAATGCACCTCATTTACATCGGACTTGTGGCTTCGAAGCGTAGTGATCAGCGTCCCCGAATTTGCCGACCAAATGTTGATCAATCCATCGTCACTGGCCGACAACAAGATCTCGCCATCGGGCGAATACGCCACACTGTTTACTTGTTTAGTATGTCCTTCCAGCACCATCAATGCTGAATCGAGTTGACGGGATAGATAATGCCATTCAAAACCAGGCCTTACATTACGCGACTCGGCGAGTGGCGCAAGGAAACCTCGCATGTGGTGCGTGTTTCCAACCTTCCATGCATCATTTGCCAACTTGACATGGAGCGCGTATCGATGCTCCTCAATACGCTGCTCTCGTGCTAGAGCATCTTTCTCGTTCGCCTCAGCCTGTTTTCGATACGATTCAGATTTGCTGAGTGCAATTTCCAATGCTCGCGCGTGCAAGAGGGAGCCAACTGCCAAGGTAATAGACAACAAACAACAGATAGAAATCAGAACCGCCACGACGGGATACCGTCGGACCCATTTTCGAGTCCGCGTCAGCGGGCTTTCCCGTTTGGCCTGAATCGGTTTGCCTTCCAGGAACCGCCGCAAGTCGTCAGCCAGCTCCCGAGCCGACTCATATCGCTCTCGAGCACTTCTTTTGGTTGATTTCGCAACGATCGTGTCGAGTTCTTTGGGAATGGTTCGATCAATACTTCTTGTCGATGGCAGTTCATGAGTCGCGATTCGCTTTGCGATCTGATCACGATCGTTCGACCGGACGCCGGGAGTCAAAGTTAACGCTTCGTACAGGGTCATTCCTAATGAATAAATGTCTGCGCGATGATCAACTATCCCATGCGCACCTAGTAACTGTTCGGGCGACATATACTGCAGCGTTCCAACCAACTCACCGGTCATTGTCACGGCCGCTTCAGACTCTAGCCTTGCCAACCCGAAGTCGGTCAGCCACGCATGTCCTCGCACATCGAGGAGTACATTGGATGGTTTGACATCCCGATGGAGAACGCCGTTTTCGTGCGCATAATCGAGTGCGTGGGCTATCTGCATAGCCCACGTGGCAACGGTTCGAAAGTAACTACGTCTTGATTGCAGATACTCCTCTCGAATTTCGCGCGTGATCGACAAGTGTCCTGGGCAACGCTCGAGGTTCGAACCTTCGTCTAAGCGTTCTAGAGCACTGTCGTCACGGTTGAGTGCATGCAACACATCTGACAAACTAGGCCCATTAATGAACTGCATCGCATAGTAATGGATCGCTTCTTCGCACCCAATTGAGAACACCGGGACGATGTTCGCGTGTACTAGAGTGGCAGCAGCTCTCGCTTCGTTTTCGAAACGACGCCGCTGCGTTTCACTAGCAAGCGCACCCAGTGGTAACACCTTTAGAGCTATTCGACGGGGCAGCGAAGTTTGCACCGCTTCGTAAACCACACCCATTCCCCCGCGGCCAATTTCTCGAACGATGCGGTAGTCACCGATGACCTTCTGGTCCAGCAATAGTTCGATTGGGGTAGCGGGCTCGGCGAAGTCTGGCCACGCACGATGTAATAGATCGATGCAGGAAAAACCTGGCTCAAGTTGCTTTCGCAACTCCGCCGTCATCGCGGAGGTATCAAATGAAGCATTGCCTACAGTCTTATCCGCGTCGTAGGCCAGGAGTTGGGCGATAATGTCTGGTGGCAGATCATCACCGACATCGTCATGCTCGATCTTGTTTTCGAGATTCATAATTCAACAATTGACCCAATCGATGCACGGCTCGGGTCCACAGCTTTTGAGCGGCATCATCAGAACAATCAATCGCTTGACCTATCTCAGAAAAAGACAGCTTCAGTTCGTTTCGCAACCTAATTACCTGTTCATGACGACGGGATAATTGTTTCAGCGCCGCATCTAACCTTTCCCGTTCCTCACGCTCGATTGCTTTCCAACTTGGAGACTGCTGCTCGGCTGCAATGTCGAACTCATTCGCGGAGTCATCTCGTAACCACTGCGGCATTTCTACGTTGATGTTGCGTTTGCTCGTTCCGCGAAAGGTACGATTTGCGGTTTTTACGCGATGATTCAAAATTCCTTGCAGCCAAACAACTAACTCGGCTCGGCTGCCACCATGGAACGTATCAAACGACCGATAGGCTTCTAACAATGTTTCTTGTACGACATCCGACGGACTGATTTTTGTTCCCAGATGACCGTCAATCCGCTCTTGAGCACGTGCCTTCAAGTAGCCTCGCAAACGATGGAACAGTTCGCCGAGGGCGTCCCGGTCACCGACCTGCGCTGAAGCAATCGTTCTATGCCAGTGTGCCGATGATGAACCGGCATCTCGTGAAGCACTGCCTTCATCTAACAATGTACGGCTCTCTATATGGTTCGCGAAAACTCAACCAATCCGACAAGGAAAAACAAAACTCAGCGCGAAGTAATCAGATCAAAGTGAGCACTCACAAGTTTTTTCCAAAAAATCATTATTGGCGCGTCGGATTGCCATCGCAACCGCGAAATGACTTTCGTAGGCGATTACGCCACCAGAGACCGCTTCATAAGCAGCAAGACGGAAGCGTCTCGATACGTTGACAGCAGGTTGTCATGAATTGGCCGGTGAGTTCCTACCGCCAAGCAAGCACTCACCGGCCCGAGGCGTCGACTCAGCGCTCGGTTTGCGCGCCGGGACGTCGGCTTTTTTGATTATAGCGCAAACCGACGCAACATTGAAAGTAAATCAGATGGCGCTATTTAACTTGCTTTTCTTTGGCCGCACGAAGTCGATTCGCAAACGTAAGGGCATTGGCGTTCGGGAACGGAACTTTGAAGCTCTCGAACATCGGCAGATGCTTACTGGGGATCTGCTTGTCGTCAGTTGGGAAGGCGATTCCGTGCTGAGATTCTCTGGTGCAAACGGTGATTTTGTAGGCGAATTTATTAACGCTGCAACGGGAACGCTGGATCAGCCTACTTATTCTATTTTGGGTCCCGACGGACATCTTTATGTTA
>JAGQPC010000161.1 GCA_020426925.1 Planctomycetales bacterium
TTGGCGCCGAAGAGCGAACCGGTCGCGTTCTCGAAATTTGCCGCTCCATCAAGTTGCACATCGGGACCTCCAAACGCCACCGTTTGCACACTGGATAGGTTCAAACTGAACGTTGTTGCGCCGAGCACTCCGCGCAAGTCGACCGTATCAATTCCGCCGTTTGAGAGCAGGCCTCCCGAAACGGTACCGCTTTGTTCGTGCAAAACGTCGCGAGTTGCATTGTTTTGGATTCGGTAGGTATCGTCTCCAGGTCCGCCAAACAAATGATCCTCGACCGTAGCTGGACCACCGATCAGTTCGTCGGCACCTTTGCCTCCATGAATCGTGTCGTCGCCAGCTTGACCATCGAGACGATTGTCACCATCGTCACCGATGAGCAAATCGCCAGCCGCCCCACCGGTCACATTCGTGAATCCGGTTACGCTCGTCGTTCCCGTCGCGGTGCTGAGTGACAAATCTACGACAACTCCTGACAGATATGCCGAGTAGTCGAGTTCATTAATGCCGAGTCCACCAACGACACTTCCCGAAATGGATGCGCCGTTTGCAAATTGCACAACGTCATCGGCAGATCCCAGCAACAACGATTCGATTTGAGTGCTCGCGTCAATCAAGTCGCCGCCGGACGTCAAATCGATATTTATGATCGCGCCAATATCGACCGTCAATGCGCTCGTCACCGCGGATAGGTCCAGGACGTCGTTGCCGCCGGCCGCTGTTTCAGTCACTGCGTCAAAACCGTCTCCATCAACGTAGACGATCGTGTCATCGTCGTCGCCGCCGGTGATCGAATCGTCATCTTCGTTTCCGTGAAGCAAGTCGTTGCCGGTTCCGCCGTCAATCGTGTCGTTTCCTTCATTTCCAAAGATCGTGTCACTTCCACCGAGGCCGACCAGCGTGTCGCCACCGGCGCCGCCTCGAATGAAGTTTGCGAACGCATCACCGGTGATAGTATCAGCCGCCGAGCCGCCAAGCACATCTTCGATGCCGCTGACGCCGATCGTTGAGCCGGCAGCCGTCGCCGTCCCGCTGTTCAAGTCGACGTTGATGCTCGACGAATAGTTTGCGAAGTCGAGCAGATCTGTTCCGCCGATCGAATTGATCGAGCCACCGCTGGGCAGCATGAACCCGTCAGCGAATTCGAAAAGATCGTCACCGTTACCGCTGTTCAAGTTCTCAATTTGTGATGAGAACGAGACGACATTTACGCCGTCAGTGACGCTTGGCGAACCATGAATTTCAAAGGTCAAGTCATCGAAAACACTCGCCAGATGAAGCGTATCGTTGCCACTTCCGGCGACTTCGCTCACCGTCGCGTCACCCCACCCAGCGTTAAACACGTACGTGTCGTCGTCCAGTCCGCCGTTTGCAGATTCGCCAGTTCCGCCGCCGAGATTGATCGTGTCGTTTCCGGCTCCCGCGTTGACGACAATGTCATTACCAAGGCCAGCCAGGATTACGTTGTCCGCCGCGTTGCCTTCAATGAGATCATTGAACGCAGAGCCGACGACGTTTTCGAGATTCTGTTCTTGCCCCGCGGCTGCCACGACAACTACTCGCTGCGGCAACGAAACGGGATGTGTAGCGACGGTCGTCGAATTCAACGCCACGCCGACGCCATGAGGAGCCATGGAAAAATCGAGCGTATCGATACCGCCCGTCGCGGACGCTTCTTCAATCGTATCAGTCTCGGTTGGGACCAGAATGTTGACGTCACCAAATTGGTAGGTGTCGTCACCATCGCCGCCGCGCAGCATGTCGCTGTCCATACCGCCGTCGAGCAGATCTGCAAATGTAGTCCCGATGAGTTCATCGTCGCCGCCCAAACCAGATAGTTCGACTGGCCCGAACAAAAATGCAGAAGCATCGAGCACATTGTTGCCAGCGCCACCGATGAGCGTGCCACGTTCGATGCTCACGAGCTGGTCGGTCCCTTCGCCAAACAATTGCGTGTTGGTCAACGTCTGATCGTTGTCGACCGCTTGATAAACTCGATCGATGCCGAGACCACCGTCCAGCAAATCGTCGGCTGGCGTTCCAGAGTCCGATCCACCGGACAGCTGGTCAGATTCTTCCTGGCCGAAAATCAAGTCCGCGCCACCATCGCCAAACAGTGTATCGGATCGGCTACCCGTGCTGATGATCCGCGGATCATTAACGAAGTTGTCGCCATAGATCGTGTCAGTTGCGTCTTGGGCGAACACTATGTCATCGCCATCAGGTAGATAGATCGGCTCGAAATTGCCGAAGTCGATTCCTTCAACGACGTCGCCCGCCGAAACGGTTACGTCATGATATCGGTTGTCTGAATTCGCGATGCCGGCGAGATTCGGAACGTTGATCGGAGTCAACGAGGCGACGCTGCCTGACAAATCGAGCGTATATACTGCGGAGGCGGTCGCAAACAGGAACTCGCCAAGCGACGGGTCGTACGTCAATCCAGCGATCGTCGGAATCGGTGTTGGCAGTCCGGTCAACGCCGTCGTTGAAATCACCGACGCGTCATATTTGTTCAGCTCGAGAACCGCTGGACCGGCGGGATCGAGATCGACGACAATCAGGTTTCCGGTAATATCGATCGCCATCGCCGACGGGTCGACAACTCCTGCAATGACACCTACTGTCGACATTGAGACCACATAAGGATCGCCGGTCATCGGATCGGTCCCTAAGTCGATGCGATGCAGTGAAGAAGTCGCTCCCGAATCGATAGCATACAAGACACCATTCGTTGGATCGAATTCAACATCACCTTCACCGATCGCAAATGCGAGGTTGCCTATCACGCTCGACACCGCGGAATTTGGCAGGAAGCGATGAATGTCGCCGCTTTGCGTAATGCTGTAAAGTCGCCCATCAAACGGTGACGTCGTTAAACCGACCAACGGCAACGGAGCAACGCTCAGCTGATTGAACGGGAACGACTGCACGTAGCCGGCCGGTACAACTTCGCGAACTTGATAGTTACCCGCAGGCACATCGGAGAACCAATACTGCCCGGTTTCGTCTTCAGGCGTCAGAGGGTCATCCGACATAGTGACGGTTGATGGCTCATTGTTGTCCAATTGCCCGTTGCCATTCAGATCGAGATAAATCGTGACGCCGGCAAGGCCGGGCTCTCCGTCATTGTGTTCGCCAAGCGGGTCTTGATTGTCGAGCCATTTGATCCCGTGAATCTCGCCGCCGCGTTTTGGATAGTTCCCGAAGTTCACTCCTTCGACTGTCTGGCCATCGATCGTCACGGTGTGAGGCTGACCGTCCGCCGGAAAAATCTGGTCAAAACCGAACGGTACGACTTCCGTTACGATGTACGTTCCAGGTGGAATGCCATCAAGCCAGTACATGCCCTGTTCATTTTGCGGAGTATTGGGATCGTCTTCCATCGTCACGGTAGACGGCTCGTTTGGATCGAGTTGGCCGTTCCCGTTTAGATCGAGATAAATCGTGACGCCTGCGACGCCCGGTTCGAATTCTGGCTCCCACTTACCGTTCAAACGTTCGTCCAGCCATTTCGTGCCGTGGATCGAGCCCGTTGGCGGTCGATCGTCGCGACGATTGCCGAACAGCAGACCTTCGATAATCGGCTTCTCGCCAAACCGGACCAGATGATAATCGGGATTCGCGGGAAACGTCTGAATCATTCCAGTCGGGACGACCTCTCGAACCTGAATGGTAGTGCCGACGGGTACGTTCTCCAGCCAGAACATGCCGGCTTCGTTTTGTTGCGTCGCCGGATCATCGAACATCGTGACGGTTGATGGCTCGTTCGGATCGAGGACTCCGTTTTGGTTGATATCAACGTAAATCGTAACGCCGCCAAGACCGGGTTCATTCGGATCACGTTTGCCACTACCGTCAATGTCGAGCCACTTGCGACCATGGATCGAGCCAGTCGTCGGTCGGTTTCCGAAGTCTCGCCCGTCGACCGCCTGCCCAGCGTCCAAAGCGACTATGTGCGCGAAGCGATCTCCGCCCGGGAACGTTTGTTTGAAACCGGACGGCACGATTTCTCGAACGATGTATTCGCCGGACGACAGGCTAACAAATGAGTATTGTCCGGTTGGGCCGGTAACCGTTGATGGTTCGTCAGTTATGTTTCCGGCGGCATCGGTGATTTGGTCGAGCAGCCCGTTCTTGTTGAGATCTAGGTAAATCGTCACACCGCTCAACGTCGGTTCGTTCGAATCGAAAACTCCGTCGCCGTCCAGGTCTTGCCATTTCGTTCCGTGAATCGCCGAACGATTGTCAACCTCGCCTGCGAATCGAGCCACGGGAACTGGTGGGATTTGATCTTCACGAACGTTGCCGAACAGAACTCCTGTCATAATCTGTCCGCCAACCAAGTGCAACGAATGCGATCTGGCAATCGGATAAGTCTGAGTGAATCCCGCAGGCACGATTTCTCGAACGACGATGTCACCCGGCGGTACGACGAGCGAATAGTGCCCATCTTCCGCAGTGACTGTGCTGGCCTCGCCCGGATCCAGTTGGCCATTGAAGTTGGCATCGACATAGATGGTTACACCGGCGAGCGGCCCTTCGTTTGTGTCACGCCAGCCATCGCCATTCAGATCGTTCCACTTTTGGCCACGGACTTCAGCAGCCTTACCTTCCGTCGGTAAGTTGTGATTACCAAAATCGCGATCGACGATCACTTGGTCATCACGCAACTCGACGACGTAGTTGTGTTGATTGGGTTTCGCGTACGGTCCTTGTTCATAATGGCCGATCGTAAACACGAGCACAAAATCACTCGAGTTGAAAAGGCCGTCGCCATTCCAATCACCTTCGGCAAATGTTGCCGGCAGACTCTTTTCGTATTTTGCAGCTTGGAAAACGACGATGAAGTCGGACGAATTGAACTCATAGTCAAAGTTGCTGTCGCCCGGCATAAATTCCGGAACGGTGGCAGGATACGTTTGTTTCCATCCGGCTCTTTGCATTTCGGAAACGGTGTATCGTCCGGGCGGAAGCTGATCAAACCAATACAGCCCCGATTCGGTAAACGGATCGATCTGGCCGTCTCCGTCCAGGTCCATGCTCATCGTGCCATTTGTGGCAACGACGTTTCCATTGTCGTCATATAGCTTGATCACCCAACCGTCGATTCCGAACTCTCGTTCCTGACGTTTGCCATCGCCGTTGATGTCGTTCCATTTCTGGCCATGGATTGACGAGCTACCGGCTTTTGCATTTCCAAAGTCATAGCCTTTTACATCGCCTGGGTGATCGAGCGTAACTTCGTGATAAGCGACTGGCGCTGTGATCGACAGATTGTCGATGCCCCAAAGCTCGGGAATCTCACCCGGCAAATCGGCCAAATCGTCGCCCCGGAATTGAAGCTGCAACGTGTTCGCTGAATGCGAGATCGTTGCGGTTAGATGGTAGACAGAGCCGAACAGAACCTGCCCCGAGGCGTCAATATATTCCAGAGCATCGACCGAAAAGGCTCCGGTTTGTGGGTCATGGAAATCGAGCGTGAACGTGCCGGGATAGGCCTGCAAGGTTGATTCGGCGTTGCTGAATGTCGTGTCGATGACGGCTGCTTCACCGAGCACATTCATCAGCCATCGATCGGGCGTGCCGGTCGCTGGGCTGCCATATCCGTCCCAATCGCCAATCACAAACAGGTCAAACTCGACGTTCAATGTATTGTGAGCGGGAAGCCCATTCAGATGCAGCGAAACGCTATCGTTTGCGTACGGCCCCAGGAAGTTTGTTTCGATGCCAGCTGCACGGCTAACCAATGGCGATGTCCATTCCATTCCGAATGCGGGCATCGATTCGAAATCATTTTCATAAATGGTGGCACTTCCGCCTGAAGTTTGAATCATGCCATTCGGGACGACTTCGTGAATTTCATAAGTGCCCATCGACAGGTTTTCGAGCCAGTACATTCCGGCTTCATCGAAGTCGGTGGCTGGATCGTCGGCCATCGTCACGGCGGACGGTTCGTCCATATCGAATTCGCCATTACCATTCAGATCGACGAAAATCGTGACGCCTGGAACGCCCGGTTCGTTGGGATCTCGTACTCCATCGCGATCTTGGTCCAGCCACTTCGTTCCGTGAATCGATCCTTTCGGTTGATTGCCAAACACAACGCGGTCGTTCGGGCCGCCTAAAGACTGCCCAGACACCAGCGTCACGTTGTGCGTTCCACTGACGCCTGCGACCGTCGTTACTGGGAATGTCTGCATGTGGTTGTCAGGAACGACTTCGCGAATCGCATAGTTGCCAGGCGCGAGTGGCGAAAGCGTGAACGTGCCGAGTTCGCTTTCGGTCGTACTCGGGCTGTCCGTACGAGTTTGCGTGCTCGGTTCACCTCGATCCAATTCGCCGTTGTTATTCAAGTCGGCGTAGATCGTAACGCCAGCCAAACCAGGCTCGTTTGAATCACGCAAGCTGTTGCCATTCGTGTCAGAAAACTTAAAACCATTGATCGACGCAATGCGATAGTTTCCAAAGTTCACGTCATCGACGATCTCGTCCGGACCGACCGTAACATCAAGGTGATGAAGACGGCTGGAGTTGTGAGGATTCGAATCGCCGCCGGAAAACGTCGTCGTGGGCGAGCCCGTACTCGTTAGCGTTAACGTCCAACTGTCGAGTCGCCCAGCTGTGCCTTCGATCGTGTCTTCAACAACTAGCGTCCAAAGGCCGTTAGGGTCCTCGGCAATCAGCAGCGACAACAAGTCGACAGGCTTGAAAGAGCCGGTGAACGGAGCCGTGCCATCTTCGATGTTCGTGGTCGCGGTATCGCTAAACGTAGTCGATGTGAAGTTGTCTCCATCGGCTCCGACCGAATCAAACAGATCGATGCGAGTTCCATCGGGGCTGAGCAAAAACGCTTTAAGCTCCTGCACGTTTTTATGCTGAATATTCAGCGTCAACGTGGCGTTCGTCAAAACGCCGCTCATGCCGCCCACGAACAGGTCCGAACGAGTTTGTTCGTAACCGTCGTCTGCGATTGGCTGGAACGCGTTTGCTGCAGAAAGATGAGGCTCCGTCTGAACCCAATCGGGAACGGCAAGTTCCGTAATGGTGAAATTGCCGGGAGTCAGATCGCCGACAACGTACCAGCCTTTCTCGGTGTCATCGTCGATGATGCCATTGTCATCGAGATCCAAATCGGCCGTCGTCGCAATGCCGGCCAGCGAGCCAAACTCATCGTAAACCTCGATGTTCCAGCCATTGAGATACGGCTCGCCGAGTTGACGTATGCCGTCAGCATTTATGTCGTTGTACTTGCGACCGCGAATTTCGCCGCCCTGGAATCGGTTGCCGAAGTTGATGTCCGCGGCCGTTTGGCCCGTAAGAATCGAGAACTCGTAGCCATCGTCCAGCGAATTATCCACGATCGACACAGCATCGATTGGCAGGCTGACCAGTCCGAGCGTCTCGAATGTGTCGCCACCGGCCGAAACCGCTTGGCCACTTGTTCTGTTGATTCCGTAAAAGTTCAGATTGATGTCCAGGCCGTAAATCTGCCCGAACGAGTTGGCTCGAAGAGCAATCATACCGTTGACGCCGTGAGCACCAACGACAGTTGTCGTGCCGCTGCCCGGATCGACTTTGACAAGCGTGCTTCCGTTCGAAAGGTAGACGTGATTGTCAGCCGGATTAAACGTTAGCCCGCCATCGGAAATGTGCCCAGTGTTGGCAATGGTTGTCGCCGCACCGGTAGTCGTGTTGATGGCGTACAGATTCGGGTCACCAAAGCCCATCGTGTACAGCGTCCCGTCCGTACTGAACGTCATTGCCGATTGAGGACCAACTCCCAAACTCACAATGAACGTCGCAACGTTTGTCAGGAGGTCGATCGAGTAAAGCGAATTCGCCGAAATCGCGAACGCGTTTCCGGTCGTTGGGTCGATAGCCATGTCTCGGAGATCGATTCCTCCGGGCGTCGTCTGCGTCCAATAATCTTGGGCTTCTTCAACAACGCGGTAACTTCCCGGATCGACATCACTGAACGTGTACTCGCCATCCGAATTTGTGATTTGGCTGTCGACAATGTCGCCGTCCGTATCGAGCAAATTAATCGTCCAACCTTCTAATCCAGGTTCGGACGCGTCGTAGAGTCCGTCTTCGTTTTGATCGTTGAATTTGACTCCGGTGATCGTGGCTGGATCTGGAGTCGGAATGATCTCGGGCAGAGAATCACACGACGTCATTGTGAAGCCTCCGCCAAGTGTCGGCCCGACTGCGTCGGCAAGCACATCGGCCAATCCGATCAATGATGTTCCGCCGTAGATTTCGTCTTGGCCGTGCGCACCACAAATGAAATCGTTGTCCGGTCCTCCTTCGATGTATTCCATGTCCGTAGACGTTGGGTCGAGAATCAAATTCGCGATGATCGCGTCATCACCGTAGCCGCCCAACAGCTGATCGCCACCAGCATCACCGACCAGCAAGTCGCTGTCTCGTCCGCCCGTTAGTTGATCGTTGCTGTCTGTCCCAGCAGTTTCCATCGCCTGAATCATCGCCACGAACGACGCGTCTGCTCCCCAAAGCGATTCGAACAGAGTTGTTTGTTCCGTGTTTCCGGTCAGCAGTCCGCCGATGATGAAATCCGCGCCATCGTCGCCCCGCAAAACGTCGGAGCCGATTCCGCCAGAAATAATATCGGGGCCGGATCCGCCTTCGATCGTGTCATCACCGACATCGCCGAGCAACAAATCTTTGCCCGGTCCGCCGTCCATCGTGTCGTCACCGTCTTCGCCGTAGATCTCGTCGCGACCGCCGTCACCAAACAGCAGATCGTTCCCCGCGTTACCGAAGATTACATCGTTACCGATTCCACCGTGCAATTCATCTGCGGCGTCGGCGTCTGCAGACACGGATGCCGCTGCATCGATGTGCCCATAGATCTCGTCGTCGCCGCTTCCTCCGTCGACATAGTCTGCTCCACCGGCCGCGATGACAAAATCGTTTCCGCTGCCCGCTTCGACGTGGTCATTGCCATCGCTTCCCCAAGTGCCGCTCGATTCGCCGGGGCCAAGATCCGCGTAGACTGTGTCGTTGCCGGACCCGCCCAGAATTGTGTCGCCGTCACCGCGACCTCGGATAATGTCGTTTCCTGCGCCACCGTCGAGATAGTCAGCGTATCGCGTGCCTTCGATCGAGTCGTCGCCCGAGCCGCCGATCGCCGTGATGGGAACGTCGACGCCAATCAGAGTGATTGAATCGTTTTGTTTACCGCCATCAAAATAGATGTGTTTGACGCCGCTGTAGCTTTTCATCAAGCCGAGCATTTCGACTTTCATCACGCCGGGAGCGGTCTGTGTCACGATGACATCTTCGGCGACGTCGCTAGTGCTACCGCTTCGTCGCTCGCTGGCAAACGGACCGGCATGAATGACAAGCGTGCCGGGCGCACTGACAGCGCTCGGACCGGGCGTGATCGTACCGGTAGTGCCTGCGACTACATGACCTAGCTCGTACTTCGGACATTCGTTTTCGAATTCCAGAAGCACCTTGTTGATCAGTTCGTAATCGCCATCGACTCCGAAGACTTCCCACACCAAACGCACGATCGCACGCAACTCGCCGCGGAGGTCGAACAGGCACGAAAAACCATCCGCTTTGACAATGTCGACAATCTCATCGAGGTGAAGTTTTCCGTTGTCATCGGAGTCTCGCCAGTTCGCAAGCACATCTGCACGAATTTCGCCTTCGACACCGGCCGACGCGAACCCGATATCAAGCAGCGCAGCCAATCGAGCTCCCAAACCTAGACCGAACTCTTCGATGTCTGGCCCTGCGATGACATCCTGCAGATCGCCGAAATAGAAGCCGTCGAAGAAATTGCCTGTGTCGATCCCTCGGCTGTCATAGCCGACCGACAAGTCCGCGAAAATGTCGAAGTCGATGCCGATTCGCAGCGCGATCGGCGGTACAGGGAAAACTCGGAAACTGATTTCCCAACTGAACGGCAATTCAAACCGAGGCAGCTCGTAGCTGACGATGTCGAACGGCCGACCGAGTAGGATGTTCACCAGCGTCTTCGGTTCCAGAATGTGGAGATTTATTCCTAGATCTTCCACTTTCTGCAGCAAGTTTTTGACTTTGCTTTTCAGGCCACTCCTGTCGTTTGGCGTCGCCATCTCGGCTTTTTCGCCGGCGTCGGTCATTTGGTTGAAGTTCGGATCGGTTAGGCCACCATCCGTTCCGCCGGTCATCGCCGAATCGATGATCTTCAACTCGTCGAGCAAGATGAACGAGACTTTGTCACTCTCGTCGACCGTTTTCAGGCTATCGATCAAGCTCAAGATCGTGTCGAGTGCGTCGACGAACTTCTTCGCTTGCTTGCCTTTTTCTGGTTCCTTGATGAACGCGACGTCGAGGAACGTGACCGGGCCCTTGCCCGCCAATTCGGATGCTTCCGAGAGCCCTGGAATTTCGGTTTTGAAGACTTTAATGATCGGCTTCAGTGGCTCGATGTAGTTGTCGATAGCATCGAGGACTCGGCCGATGTGCTTGCTGAGAAAATCTCCCAGGTTAATGCCAAGATCTTCGATGGCAAAGTTTAGGTCTTGAGTGACGACATCAATGCCTCCCGACCCAGCGGTGTGAGCAATCTCAACTCCCCAATCGAGTTTCAAGTCAGCTTCGATACTGGGAATGTTGGAGTTGATGCCGGCCTCCAAATGGATGTCTAGCTGAACCGGAATGCTCAAGCTCGCATCAAAGATCTCACCAAACGATGTGTTGGCGAAGTCGGAGATTTCCAGTTTGTTATCGTTCGCGCCAACATCATTGATATCCAGCGTCAGCATTCCGGCGATGAACGTGCCAGGGTTCGGGCCGTCGTTGTTATCGGTCGCGGTTAGCTCTAAGCCAAACAGGTTCACACCGATCGACGTCGGAATCGGTTCAGGCCCCGACGTATCGACGATCAACGCCGCGCCGATATTCAGTTCGATTTCCGGATCGACGGGATTGGCTTCGTCAACTTCGTCGTTTACTGAGAAGTAGAATCCATCTCGATCAACGCCCACGCCAAAATCGATCGAGTAATCCCAGCCGAGTTCCACTCCGCCGCTTCCAGACGCGTCGATTTTCAGGCCTTCGAGTCCCGTATCGAAGTCGACGACCATTTTGTCGGAGCCACCGATTGAGAACGCGACATCGAAGTTGTCTTGTGTGATTGTTACTTCGACGTCTTCCAAGCCGACAGTCGGCGGCCCCGTGCGATCCACTAGGATTCCGATTCCTGTTGGCCCGAGTTTGTCCAGAATGAATTGTTCGATCACCAATTCGACGGCCGCCAGGTCTCCGCCCGCATTACACAACACGTCGAGGAACGGCTCTAGGAATTCCGTCCGCAGCTTGCCAATGAAAGTCGCCGCCATATCCAAATCGTCCGCATTGATGACGGGCAATTTATCCAGAATGTCCCCCTTTAATCCGTCCTCGAGAGTTTCCAAGAAGGCTTCTATGCCGAGAAGAATCGTCTTGAGATCGAAGTCGACGCCTTCCAGCAGTTGGCCGATGGCTTCGTCGTCAAAGTAGAGTTGCGGTTGCAGCACATGCTGCATGCTGGTCGCGACGGCAATCACGTCATTGGCATTGCTGTTGAGTAGACTCGCGTCGACCGAGCCAATCAACAAGGAGCCAAACGTCGGATTGCCGGAAACGTCGTCTCCTTGTGCATCGATTCGAGTGTGCGTGTCACTGAACAGGTCGAACAGCGGAACCGCGCCGATGTCATTGTCCGTGATGGCGATTTTGGGTTCGAAATCGAGCTTGAAGGCAACTCGATTTCCGACAACGGACGGATCGATCGTCGTCGGATCGGTCGTGTGGTACTCGACAGTCACGCGATCAGCCGCACCGAAAACGTAACCTGGATCGATCTCGACCGTGTACGTTCCCGCGTTTTCGGTAACGGTATAATCGGTCTCTGCCGTGAGCACGTCCGAGCTGATCGAGCCATCGCCCAGCGTTTCACTGACCGCGACAATTATATAGCGTCCATCTGTGCCCTCAAACGGCATCGTCGACAGTTCGACTTCGTAATCGCTGAAATCGACCGGATCGAACTTGTCGATTGTAGACCGCAGCAGCGTCAAATCGGCTTCGACTCCAACCAAATCTAAGTTGCCGAACGACGCATCAGCATCAATGTGTGTTACGAATCCAACATTCAGATCGAGTTCCGTTTTGTGGACCGGAATGCCATCGAACACGGGTGGATTGCCGAGTGCGGTTGGCGGTTCGACAATGACGAGCGGTTGCTTGTCTTGAAAATTAAATGCCAGCCCAACGCCGACGGCACCGCCGACGTACAACTGCACGGGAGTCGGCTCCACTTCAAACTCCAGCGGCCCGAATTCGGCGGAAAGCGGCATTTCGGGAACGAACGTTTTCGACAGTAAGTTGTCACCGTGCACTGACAATCCTACCAGCAACGCATCGTCGCCTGACGTATTGATGTCGTTCGCAATACCGAGATCGAAGTCAAAGTCTGCAGGATTGAAGTCGAGCAGCTCTTCTAATTTTTGCTCGATCGCATCGCTGATGATCTGCTCAATCGCGTTTAACGCGGGAACCAACGAGAACAAATTGTCTTTGGCATCGATCAGTTCCGATTTGCCCGCGGGAGGAGTGACGAGTGTTTCGACTTCGGCGTCGATCGCCTTCGAGAGCTTTCGTGACGCAGCGATCAACCGAGCAGGAACGCGGCTTTTTCCGTTGGCGTCCGCAATGTTGTCATTGCCCGCGGCGGCACGCAGAGTCGAAATCGCACTCTGCATCTGCACTCGCTGTTCGGCTGGCATATCGAGGTTGTCGATGGCTTCTTCTACGTCGTCAATTGCGGAACGAACTGTTGGCAGATCGAGGGCCGTATCGACCGAGTCGGCCGCGTCTTCGATACCGTTTCCAACTTGCTCCGTCGCCGAGATTCCACCGCTGACAAACGTTACCTCCGTATTGCCTTCTGCCAGATCGTCGTCCGATTTTAGACTTTCGGCAAAGACTCGAATCAGGTTAACAATGTCTTCGACCGTAATGTTGTTGAGGTTCTGAAGCACTTCCAGAAACTGCGATTCAACGTCGAACACGAACTGGTTGTTTGCCGTATCAGCGACCGCCGTCAGTTCGATCAAGCTGCCGAGCGGTCCGGTGATTAGTTCGAGAAAATCATTGCCGCCAGTGTCGAAACCTAGGCCAAGACCCAGGTTTGCCGACGCAAACATGTTGATTTGCAACGTGCCCGGATCGAACGGGTTCAGATAGTAGACCTCACCGGGAAACGTGAATCGCTCGCTGAGCGTTACTTTGCCATCGCCTCCCGCGCCGCTAAAGAATTTGCGTCCAGGATCGCGCAGGTTCGTCGCTAGACTCACATCAAACTGAGCGTCGCCATCGAGTTCCAAGCTGATTTGGCTAAATCCGACGCTCGCATCGATTGTGGGGAAATCGACTCCGACACCTAGTTGCACGTTTTTGTCCGGATCCGTTGCATCTCGTTCAATGATGTAGATGCGATCGCGAACTGTGGCTCCATCAAGCGAACTCCCGACCAACACATTGTCGTCGTTCGAAATTCCTAAGATCCCAAGACTCAACGCAGCAAGTGACGTAATTTGCTCGTCAACGTCCGTGCCGGAAACGCCCTGCGTGAGCTTGGTCGGAGTCGACGCGGCAGTGACAATCAGTTGGTCGTTTGCTTCGAGCGTCAAACCGTCTTGAGCGTCGTTGATCGAGACACGCACCGCCGGTTCACTGCCGACGCCAGGATACGCTTCGATTCTGTCGATGACGTCTTGGACGGTGAGTGCTCCGTTCAAGCTAATCGAAAACGAACAGTTGTTGTCAGAACAATCGGTGTCGCCACCTGGTGTACCAATCGTGAATGTCAGATCGTCGAAATCGCTGTCTTGTTGACCGGCGGCAAATCCGAGTTCATCAATGTCGCCGCCTATCAGCGAAAATCCGCGAATGCCCGAATCGACCGCTCGGAACATCAGCCGCTCTTCTGTGCCAATCTCATTGCCTGACGCGTTCAGTAGAGTCGTCGTTTGCACCTCGAATCGGAATGAGTCGCCCAGGAATTCATCTCGCAGAAGATTGTTCAAGTCGGACGCAAGTGATTCGCCATCAGTGTTGTCGTACGATGTTACTTCGGCCGTCGGGCTAGACGTCAAAGTGAAGTCAAAACTGTAAGTGCCGTTTTCTCGCCTGTATTCCAGGGTGAAGTCGACGTCTTGGCCGGGAACTCCGCCTGCCGGAATCACATTCGGAGCGACCAACCCGACGTTCAGGTCGACGCCATTCTGTCCGTGCAGCCACGACAGCTTTGACGTTTTTGAAATCTTGAATCCGGTCGAACGCTCGCCAAGCTTGATCCCAACATCCAGATCGAGCCGAGCAGGGATCGAGAAGTCGGCTTGCAAGTTCGCGCCGATCTCAAGTGGCCCGAGAACCGTGGCCGGCATTGGGTTTGTCAAATTGCCGAACAGGTCGATGCTGTTTTCGAAGTCGTTCGTGTAAACTGTTTCTGTAAAGTTATGATTCAGCTTCAGGTTGAATTCGACCGTTTCGTTTTCGACGTCGTACTCTGCGTTGATCGAGTAGGCCCCACCACCGTTGATCGGTAACCCTGCGTCATTGGAAACGGTGATTACAGCGGCTTCGACCAACGGCAGCATCTCGTGGATCGAATCATACATGCGATCGGCGAGTCCTTGCCCACCTTCGAATCCCAGAACGGTTTGTGCTGCGTTGGCGTTCGATCCGGTGTCGACGTTTTGATTATTCGAGAATCCCAAACGATCGCCCGTCATGCCATCGATGGTAATTTCGGTAACCGTCGGGCTGGTTGCCGCCAACACCAATTTCGATCCCTCCACGACCGCGATAATGTCGAACAGGCCGACCGATGTGAAGCCATCGTTCAGGTCATTCGCCAAATCGGTCAGCGATGTGTTGTCTTGAGTGTGAACAAACAACTCGGTGCCTGTCGGAGGTTCTGCGCCGATCTTGAATTCGTATTCTTCTTCTGGCTGAGCGGTTGGGACTCCAGCGGCGTCCGGAATCGTGCGAACCACTTTCACGGTGAACGGATCGATTGGCCCGTCCATCGGATCGAGCTGCCCGAAATTCGGCCCGTTGTTGTCCGCAATCAGTCGAAGCGTCGCGACGGTTAACGCAGGCATTAAACCTGGCGCTGCCGTTTGAAGTGCCAAGGCAGTACCTTCCGCTGCGAATTCGACGACGCCGTCAAGATCAGTACCTGTGAGCGCCGTATTGAGACTGGCAACAAGATCATTGAGATTGCTATTACCAGCAACGGTTGTTGTAAACTCGATCGGAGTTGCACCACCGGCGCTCACCAAGAATTTGGCATTCGTCGCGTTGAAGGCGGCAGGGTCGTTGTTCGCGACGACCTTGGCATCTTCGTACAACGAAAGATCGATTTGTCGGAAGAGACCTTCAAAGTCAACGATCTCGTGAATGTTTCGCTCGACGAAAGGCAAATTCACGAAGTCGTCGAAACTGCGGTCGAATCCAATGACTTCCAGCGGGTTCTGCTTGATCTGGAGTGTTTCGTCCAAGAACGCGCCGAGTGCCGGCAGCCAGTCGACATCGACCGTTCGGTAGTTTCCAAAATCGACATTCGTTTCCGCCGGATTGCCAGCGTTCAGAGTGACAGTGTGATGTTCATCGCCCGTGTTCTGCACCGGAGCAGACTGCTTCCAGCCGGCCACAACTTCTTCATGAACGTCGTACGTTCCAAATGGCAGTCCCGGGAATAGATAGGTTCCGCTCGGCGACGTGAAACGCGTTGGCTCGAGCGTGTCACCGTTGACATCAGTGTCGAGCGTTATCTTCCAATGTTGCAAACCTGGCTCGCCAGTTGCGGCATGAACTCCATCACCGTTTGCGTCGTTGTATTTTTCACCGATGATCAGGCCCGAGTTGCTGGTTGTCGTTACGGTGGTGCCAATTGTCGTGACGGAGGAGATTCCGTTGACGATGATCTGCCCCACGTCGCCGACAGGGAGCGATTCGCTGCCAGCACAATGCAATCCCGGAATCGCAGGCCACGACACTTCTATGTTGACGCCATCATCTTCGACTTGAATGCTGTGTGCCGCAATTCCGTTGACGTAGAGCGTTTGAGTGCCACCAAAAAAGCTGGGCGAATCAAAATACCACACGTCTGGTGCGTTTTCGTTTGGATCGTGCGAAGTCTCGTCACCCAAATCGGGAAACTGCAGCGCACCGTTCTGCCAATCCGTAAACACGTTCGAAAACGAATCTCGGAGCAAGCAACTTTCCCAAAGAGGGAAGTTGCCGTTTCCGCCACCGATGTCACCTGCGGTTGGTTGAGCATCCGCTCGCCACGCACTTCCGTCGTTGATGGAAGCAACCCAGTGAGTAGAGTCGATTTCGTTTCCGTCATCGTCTTTGATGTGAGGCAACGTTAGCGAAAGGATGTTCGGAGCGTACTTCGTATTGGTGTGAAGTAGGCTCGCATCATATGCTGCGACGCCGCTTAGACCTTGTAGCAATGTATTCAAGGCGACGTCGTCAAGAAACAGCATTTTTGTCATGGTGACGCTGTTTGCGTAAGCAGCAAACGTCGACTTGTTGAATTCGGCAGTGTCCGTCAGTCGACCGATCCCATCGTGGAACGTCAGCGAACCGAATGTGTCGATGGCACCGAGTGGCAGATGATCACCCGCTGTTAACCCAAGATAGCCATCCAGAGTCGCTCGGTCTCCTGCAGCAAATATTTGCAAAGTCGTACCGTCAATCGTGACCTCGTCGACACCCAATTTCGCCGAGGGCGACTTTAGAAAATCGCCGAACGCGTCCAGATCGAACCCGACGACGCGATTCACGGCGTTTGTGATCATCGATTCCGCGTTGCTCTTTAGCGATGCGAGACCATTCAATAGTGGATGCAGGTCCGTGCTGCCTCGAATCGCTTTTCCGATGATGTCGACGAATTGTGTCAACGCGCTGTTCAGCCCGCCCACAAAGTGGGGCGAACCCAACATCCGCAAAAGATGTTGATTGACATAGTCGTCAGACTTTTTCTTGATGACTTCAACAACACCGACACCGTTTTCGCAATTGACTCGGGCAGCGCCAGTCTCCGCACCAAGGCCGATGCACTTGTCGTTTTGAATATCGCGCCGAGTTTCCGGATCGTAAACTGCTTGAGTGACGGCCAGGCTAAGCTCGGACCAAGCCACAATGCCTTCGTCGATGTCGGCGATCCAGCGACGGATGTAAGTTCGAAGCAATTCGCGTTTGAGCGATTCTGCTTGCTCGTCGGCTAAGTCCAAAACGTCCGACGTGATGTACTCGTAGCCTTCGATGCCCAACGCTTGGAGTGCTGTTTGGCACGCGGTGCTTGTCACGTTGATCGGAAGTCCGATCGATGTTGCACAGTCCGAATTCACATCGTCGATCGCGTCTTCAACACTGTTGACGTTGGCTACTTCGCCTACAACGTTGGTGTCGGAGCCCAGCACCGGGTCGGCCGCGAGCTCTTCCAATCGAGCTCGCAGGTCGAGGAAGTGTTGCACGAATTCGCCGCGTCCCGCATCGGGCTGGCCCGCGTTTGATTCCAAAAACGTTTCGTAGATGAACGAATGAGGAGCGTCCATTGGAACGGCAGGTGTGCTGTCGTCGCTAACGTCACCGGTGGTTGGAACGGTTGCTCGTCCAGGATTTCCGTCAAAACTAGGCGTAGCGTCGGCGATGTAATTCTCTACAAAGAAATGCCGCAGAGCGATTTCTTGGTTCGCCACGTCGCCATCCAATTCGCCGAGTTGCGGAAATGGACCACCCGCAATCTCGTTGACAACCGCTGACGACCAAATGTCGCCAATCGCACTGGACAAATAGCCATACGACCACGCAAGAATCTGTTCTTTCTCCGGCGTCGAATATTCAGTACTGTCTTGAGCTTCCCAGGCTTTGTTGTACAGATGCGTCAGCCATTCGCCTGAATTGCCACTGCGAATTACATCGCGGCCAAACGAGATATCCGGAAACGCGGAACTGCCCGCGAGTCCCGCATTAAAAAACGGAGTGTTGGCTGGATTGCTGAAGACGTTCAGCAAATCAGGGTTGACATCATACGTGCTGCCATCAATCGTCACTTGATTATCAAGTAACGCGTCTTCCACTACATCATTACCGATCTCGACATGCGTGTACGGCGCGAAAAGAAGGTGCCGATCTTCTAATAACTCGATCGCTGACGGCGTGCGCTGATAGAGAGAACGAGATTTGTCAGCGGATGAATAGCGCCGGTGGGAAGGGTGTGGCAAACGCATACGAACTCCAAGCGGAAGACGAGGAACGAGTGTGTAGTTCACACTCTGTCGCTGCGCACTTGCAGCGTCACAAATTTGGAGATGCGTTCGCGGACACACAATGTCCAAGCATCATGTAGTCGCGCGCGGTCGCCGTTGCCCTCACCCAATCTGCGGTCGACCGCCTGAATCTCCGCAAGAATTCACTATAGATGGACTTGCGGATACAGCAAAAGATTTGCAGGTTTGTCCGGTTGTAGCGGGAAT
>JAGQPC010000162.1 GCA_020426925.1 Planctomycetales bacterium
TGCGCGTTTTTTGCTTTTTTCGTGATCAACCCCAGTAGGAACAGTCCCAACATTCCGCCAGTAAAGATTCCCTGAAGATTCCACCACATGTCGAGCGCACTCTTCACGCGGATCATGGCCATTGCAGCAATGGTTCCCACAACGCCAAAGAACAGCGTTGAACCGTAGAGGACTCGCATTGATTCTCGTTCGCCCGCAGTTGGTTTCAGATAGCGTTTGTGTATGTCGCACAGAACAAGGGTCGCGGCACTGTTGAGGCTGGTATCGACGCTACTCATCGCAGCCGCAAAAATTGCCGCGATCAGCAATCCCGAAACTCCCATGGGCAAATTTCGGATGATGTAGTTTGGCAAAACTTTGTCCGCGATTTCTGCATCCGTTAACTGATCAGCGACAGCGTGAACTTCGCTTTCGCTTGCGTCAACACCCGCCTGCGAAGAGGCGACGCTGATCTTAACCGCATTTGTGAACTCGGCGTCGGTCTTGCAGTAGGAATACAAACCGGTTCCGATAAAAAAGAACATCGCCGATACCAATGGAAACAGCAGGCATGCGAGCCACACGCTGAAATTTGCATCTTTATCAGACTTCGCCGTGATGTATCGCTGCACAAAGCTTTGATCGATTCCGAAATTAGTCCAGTTGATGAAGATGCCGTAAACCAAGACCATCCAGAAAGTCGGATCCTTCGCTATTAACGTTGCCGGCGCGAGTGAAAAACTTCCCAAGCTGAACTTGTCGTTTTCATTTGCAATCTGGAAGAGCTGCTCACTGCCGCCTTCCGTTTGAGTCAGAAGCAGCACCACGCACAGAATCGCTCCGGCAACGAGCACGACGCTTTGTACAACGTCGGTCCAAATGACCGCTTCGATGCCGCCGACCATCGTGTAAATCGTGACAAGAATTCCGGTCACCAGAATGATGGTTCGGATGTCCCAGCCCGTTAGCGGTGCGAGCGCCAACGCCACTAAGTAGAGGATCGTTCCAATTCGCGCGATCTGCGACATCAAATAACAGATTAATGCATACAGCCTAGCCCAAGGTCCGAATCGATGTTCCAACTGCGAATAGGCAGAGACTTCGTCCGTGCTGCGGTACAGCGGTATGAAATACTTCACGGCGAAGACTGCAGCAATTGGAAGAGACAATCCGAACACCCATGAGTTCCAATTCTCACCGAACGCTTTTCCCGCGTTTCCCAAAAAGCCAATGCTGCTCACGTAAGTTCCGAACACGGACAGGCCGACCGCCCAACCAGGCAGCGATCGCCCAGCAGCCATGAATTCATCAGTCGTGCTACTCTTTCGAGCAAACCAACAACCAAGTCCAAAGACAGCAGCCATGTACGAAATGAGCACGACAAAATCGAATGTTTGAAGCTGTCCTGGCATGCGATGTCTCTGAATGAACTCGTAGCAGAAGTGGTGAACGTTAACTTGTTCGGTGCCGAATCTGAGGCACAAGCGTGCCATTCTACATAATCGTGTGACGCTCGTTGCGGTACTGCTGCGAAGTCTTCGTTGGGCACTACACTCGCAAGTTCAAACGATCAAAATTCAAACGATCAAAATAGCGAATACGGACACATACGCATCCACAGACAACAAAATAAGAGCTTGGTACAGGAATGAAAACGATCGGTTTACTCGGCGGGATGAGTTGGCAAAGCACGGCACTGTATTATCGTCTCATCAACGAAGAAACAAACCGCAGGCTCGGAGGCTTGCACTCCGCCCAGATCGCAATGGTGAGCGTCGATTTCCAGGAAGTGGAAACGCACCAACGAAATGGCGACTGGCGGCGTGCCGGGGAAGCACTTGCTGCATCAGCGACCCAAGTCGAAGCAGCCGGCGCGGAAATGTTGCTACTGTGTACAAACACGATGCACAAGGTCGCAGATGAAATCGAAAATGCGATCTCGATTCCGTTCCTGCATATCGCTGACGCGACGGCAGAGAGAATTCGCCAAGCTGGATTAACCAGCATCGGATTGCTCGGCACACAATTTACGATGGAACAAGATTTCTACCGAGGTCGCCTTGAGCAGCATGGCTTGAAAGTGTTCGTGCCGGGCGCTGCGGACAGAGAGATCGTCCATCGAGTGATTTACGAAGAACTCTGCCAAGGAACTATTCGAGAAGATTCAAGAAGCGAATTCGTTCGAATCATCAAAGATCTTAAGTCGGTCGGCGCCGAAGGCGTAATTCAAGGCTGCACGGAAATCGTGATGCTTGTCGATTCAATGCACACAAACGTTCCATTGTTCGACACAACAGCGATTCATGCTCACGCGGCGGTAGACGCAGCGTTGGAGTGAATGCGTCGGAACAGCGCGGGACGCGAGTTCCGACGCCTTGCCCGTTAACTGATCTTTGTCGACAAAATTGTGATACTTGCGTGGCTGAGATCAGTTGCGACACGATTCTAACCTAGCGTCGTCCAGGTCCAGGCGGTACATGATCTGATTGTAGTCGTACCGAGGCGTAGCGATTTGATTTCCAGAGAACGTCGTCGTGTAGGTGCCTTCGAAGTAAATGTAACGCCCCTGATCGAAGAATGCGTGATGCACTGGATTGTAAAAACTGTACTTGTCGTGGCTGACGATCTTCTGTGCTTTTCGCCACGGTCCGGTCGGTTCGTCCGCTTCTGCGTACCAAATCTCGCCGAGATTCGATGTGCCGCCTTGTTCACACGCGATCATGATCCAGCGTTTTCGGTGAGCGTTCCAATTCACCGATCCGCGATGTAGGCGGACTCGCTTTCCTGATTCCGCATCTACCGGCTGACCGCGAGCTTCGTCACGCGTGATTAGTTCAGCAGCGATCAGCTTTCGCTCCATCGCGTGATCGACCGGTAGTGTATCGGCTCGCCACTGCCAGCGCAGTTGGCCATTTTCGTTGCGGTCGACTTTTGGATGCTCATTCGTCGATTCAGGCAGCAGACAGGTCCAAGATTCGTAGCTGTCCAAAGTCTTGAAATCTGCCAGACGTGCCGGAACTCGGACGGTCGGATAAACGTCACCCAACAGCAAGTAATCCGTGCCGTCGACGCTTTGGTGAATTGGATGCGATTGAGCCGACCAACGCCAAAGTTCTTCCAGATCGAATTCGGCTAGACGGCGAAACTCTTCGTGCTCGTCGTCATAGATTGCGAGACCATGCCCAAGGATTTTCGATAGCGATTCCATGTGGGCATAGTGGCAGACTAGCCGCTGCTGGTTTGAATCATCGCGAACAGTCGCAAACGCGTCCGCCCATATCAACCCTCGCTTCACGCCGAGTCGACACATAGGACGACTGAATCCTGTTTCGTCAACGAAGTAGTTCAGATCGACACCTTCGGCCGGATCGAGCCCATCACGTCCCGGCACTTCTGAAGTCGCGCCGGCCATCCAAAAATGACCAAGCGGGTAACTTATACGCGAAGTATCACCCCAAAACCAAAACAACTTATCGCGATGCGGAACGGCAAACGCCGAATCTTGACCAACAACTTTTCCGGCACTAAGCGAGTCTTTCAGCGGCGTTGGATGGTCCAACAGCACACTGTCCCGATAAATCCCCTCACCGGTGATTCGGTAGAGACGCTCCGCGATATTCATGCGTTTCAGCCGTAGGGTTACCGGTTTTCCTGGAGCAAGGGTGACCTTTGATCCTCGATAGCCGAATCCATCTTTCGGGAATTCGTAACCATGGCTGCGAACGTAAAAAAACACAGGACGTTCCATCAGTCCAGGTTCGCGAATGGCGATTCGCCCTGCACTATCGGAAACAAAATGCAAGTGATTGACGGTCGTTAGTTCGACCAGCGGCACACCGCGACCAGTATCTTCATCGATGACCAGGATTTCACCGTAGTCTGTCGAAGCATTGTCGGCGAAGCAGTGCGAACACGCGAGCAATGTGATCGCAGCGACACTTCTTACAACTCTGAAGGTGTTTCTCATCTGCCGCGTTACACGTTCTCCGGCGTCGGATGCACCCAATCGCCACGATACTTTCGCGCGAGTCGCTCGTTGGCTTCGTCGTCGTTTTTGACTCGGCCGTTTTCCGCGTCCCAAACGAGTCCTCGACCAAGTTCCATCGACAGGTTGGCCAAAATGCAACTTGCTGATGAAATGTGTCCTTGCTCGATATCGGCAACAGGTCGTTTGCCTTCACGACGAGCTTCCAGGAAGTTTCGCATGTGGGCGCGAGTGGCAGCTGCTGCGAAGAGTTCTGTTTCTTTATGCTGAACGTCTTCCGGATACTTTTCGCGTTCTTCGAGAGCCTTCGCGTGTTCTGGTGAACCACCTCCGCGAGGATAGAAGCTGTACTGCCAAACGCTGATTTTCAACGTGCCTTTGTCACCATACAACGTCACTCCCCACGGGTAATCTGGTTCGGGATTCTCGCCCCAGTTTCGTTGATTCCAAACGACGTGCATGTCGTCATACTCAAACAGCGCCGTTTGCGTATCGTGAGTGTTGACGTTTGTGTTGGCGGGCCGCATCAGGATTCCGCCGGTCGCAGAAATTGCTTTGGGCCAGCCAAGATCGAAGTAGTAACGAACCAGATCGAATAGGTGCACGCAGAGATCGCCGGTCTGCCCGTTGCTGAATTCACGACAGCCTCGCCACGAACGCGGGTGCATCCCAGGACTGTAGTCTCGCCACTTGGCAGGCCCCACGTACATGTCCCAGTTCAGATGCGGTGGTGGCGTCTGTGTCGGCGGATAATCTCGGCCCGATCCGTAGTAGCTGTGAATGTCAATCGCAGCCACTTTGCCGAGTTTTCCTGAACGAATGTAACGGTCTCGCGCCTCCATCAGATGAGGAGTGCTGCGTCGCTGCAATCCGACTTGAACGGTGCGTTTGTACTTCCGCGCTGCGGCCACCATCGCTTGACCTTCGACGACGTCGTAGCTGATCGGCTTTTGCACATAAACGTCAGCGCCTGCTTTGCACGCTTCGACCATCGGCAGGCAATGCCAATGGTCGGGAGTGCCAACGAGCACGATCTCTGGCTTTTGCGATTTTAGTAATTCGCGGTAATCGCCGTATGTGGGCGGTTGATTACCCGAAGCCTGTCGCCGCGAGACTAACTCCGCTGCGTTGTCAGCGGCCTTCTGGTCGACATCACAGAGGCCGACAACTTCCACCGGCGCGACTTGGATCAAGTGGAAAAGATCGGTTTTGCCATACCATCCGCAGCCGATCAGCGCGACACGGATCGGCGATTCACCTTCGGCTGCAAATGCCGCTGTTTGCAGAGCTGATAACGATGCGGCTGCACCGATGCCCGTTTGTAAGAAAGTGCGTCGTTCCATTGAAAATACTCCGGTTGATTTTTTTCGTAGTCCCGCGGCTCCGACCGCGGGGCATCGCCAGGTGACGTGCCCTGCGAGCGGAGTCGCAGGACTACGAATCTGGCAGGACTACGATTTGTCGCAGGACTACGGATTTGGCGGACTAGGTTAAGTGTTTGTTGAAGAATTCGATCGTGCGTTTCCACGCTAACTCAGCCATCTCTTTGTCATAGCGTCCGGTCGAATCGTTGTGAAAACCGTGATTGGCCTTTTCGTACATGTGCATTGTGTACTGAACGTTGTTGGCTTTCAGATCGGCTTCGTAGTCTTCCAACGTTCCGTTGACACGTCCGTCCAGTTCGGCAAGCTGGACCAGCAGCGGTGCTTTGATGTTTTTGCGAATTTCCTTTGCAGCAGGAGTTCCATAAAACGGAACGCCTGCGTTTAGTGCGTCGCCGAGCGTAGCGGCGAGCATGTTGACGATATAACCGCCGAAGCAGAACCCAACGGCGCCAAGTTTCCCGTTACTCAGATCATGCGATTTCAGGAACTTGGCGGCAGCTATAAAGTCCTGCTCGATCTTTCCGCGGTCCATCGATCCTTGCATCGAGCGGCCTTCGTCATCGTTGCCGGGGTAACCGCCCAACGGATGCAATGCATCTGGCGCGAACGCAACGAATCCTGCTTTCGCGACTCGTCTTGCCACGTCTTTGACGTATGGGTTCAATCCTCGGTTTTCGTGAACCACCAACACAGCAGGTCTTTTTCCCTGCAGCTTTGCGGGAACGACCAGATAGCCACGCCCTTCGCCATGCCCTTTCGGAGACTTAAATGTGGCATATTGTGCTTTGATATCAGGATCGTTGAATGAAACTTGTTCCGCGAGTGAATAGTTTGGCGTTAGTGCTTCGAGTAGTACTGCCATCGAGAATCCGGCGGCGGTCAAAGTCGTCAGCCGGTCCAAGAAAGTTCGCCGGTCGATCACGCCGTGAGCATATTCGTCATACCAGTCGAATGCTTCTTGAGGAATTGGATGCGTATCGGTTGATTCGGGCAGCAATTGAGACATAACGATATTCCTTTGACACTGAAAGAAAACCTGCTGATTTGTAACTAACGCTCAACGATTTGCAATCTGCCGTCAGATGCAAAACTTGTGTGTTTGTTTGCGACTCGGGGAAGCTCTCGATCGCGTTTTTTGAAATGAACTCTTGCCGAAACCTTTTCGTCAAGTCGGTGTTTGACCGTAGTTAATCAGTGCAAATCGTCGCCGACGGAGGGCAACAATGCAAACAGTCAAGATTTTAACTGTCGTTTTTCCTTTGCTATTATGTGTGTCAAGCGCGAACGCGGATTGGGCTCGCTTCCGTGGCCCCAATGGAACAGGCGTCAGCGAATCGGAGCTGCCGGTTTCTTGGACGCCAACGCAAAACGTTGCGTGGAAAACAGCTCTGCCTGGTCCTGGCGTAAGCAGCCCAATTGTGGTGGGCGATCGGATTTTCGTCACGTGTTACTCGGGCTACGGGCTTGAACGCCAAAACCCCGGCGACATCAAAGACCTAGTGCGCCACTTAGTGTGCGTCGATTCGAAGTCAGGCAAAAAACTCTGGCAAAAAGACATCGCGGCTACTCAGCCGGAAGATCCCTACTCAGGAATAGGTGTCGTCGCCCACGGATACGCGTCGCACACTCCGGTGTCGGACGGCGAAATGGTTTACGTCTTTTTTGGAAAAAGCGGAGCGTACGCCTTCGACCTTGACGGAAAGCAAATCTGGCACGCGACTATCGGTTCGGAATCGGATCCTTGGAAATGGGGTTCTTCGTCCAGCCCAGTCGTGCATGACGATCTGGTCATCGTAACGGCAGCAGCGGAAAGCCAAGCGATCGTTGGACTCGACAAGAAAACTGGTAAAGAGGTTTGGCGTCAGGAAGCGTCGGGACTCGATGGAATGTGGGGCACGCCTGCTCTTGTGAAATCAGCGTCTGGCCAAACCGATCTGGTGATGAGCGTCGCAAAAGAGATGTGGGGAATTGATCCGTCGAGCGGGCAGCTTCGTTGGTTTTGTACCGCAACCGGAGCCGATCAAACTCATTCCAGCCCTATTGCTGCGAACGATACAGTGTACGCTTTCACCGGTCGAGGCGGAGGATCGGTAGCAGTCACGGCCGGCGGAAAAGGTGACGTGACTGAATCTCACGTGAAGTGGAATGGGACCGATTCGACTCGTTTTGCCTCGCCTGTCGCTCACGGTGAACGACTGTATCTTGTAGCCAGCGGCGTTGCATCAGTCATTGACGCCGATAGCGGCAAACGAATTAAGCAGGTAAGACTGCGTGGCGGATCTGGTGGCGGCGGTGGCCGAGGTGGCGGATCAGACTACGGCTCGCCAGTGATCGCAGGCGACAAGCTGTACTACGTAAACGGCAAGGGCGAAGCGTTCGTCTTTGAACTTGGTGATGATCTGCAGCAGTTGAGTGTCAACCTTGTAACAACCGACGGCGAATCATTCGGCGGCACGCCAGCGATTAGCGATAAACGTATGTACTTGCGGTCGGATAAGAATCTCTATTGTGTCGCTGACAGCGGAGTCGAAGTTGTCGCAAACGCTTCAAAAGATCTAATCGCCAGTGTCGAGGAACCAGACGCCGGCGAAGGTCCTCGCGGTGGCGGTCGAAGAGGACCAGGCGGCGGTCCAGGAGGTCGCGGCGGCCGTTTCGATCCAGCGGCTATGTTCAAGCAGCAAGACACCAACAACGATGAAAAGCTGTCGAAAGATGAAGTTCAAGGCCCGATGGCTGACCGCTTCGCTGAAATCGACAAAGACGGCGATGAGGCGATTTCGCTGCAAGAATTCCAAGATGGATTGCGCAGCATGTTTCGCGGCGGCGGCCGTGGTGGTCGAGGCGGTGGCGGAGGAGGCGGTCGTCGCGGCGGCCCTGGGTCGGATAACGACAGCCGTCCAAAACGCCCACAAAGACCAGAGATGGTCAGTTAGTGTCTGTTTACCACGAGATGCGACTGCTGCAGAATCTAGACATGATCCGAATCCATCGAATTGTCGTCGCTCTTGTTTTAACAGCAGTCCATCCCACTGTGTTGTTATCACAACCGGTCGAGCGGCGATTAGAATCGCTTGATCGAGGGCTTGTGGCTGCACGCCTAGAAAACGGAAACGTGTTTCTAAGTTGGCGGTTGCTCAATATCGACACAGATGCCACCGAATTCAACGTTTACCGCGTTGTTGATTCGTCTAAAACGAAAGTCAACGACGCACCGATTCGACTGACGAACTTCGTCGATCGCGATGCGGATTCGCCCGACCATCAATACTCCGTCGGAATCGTGCGCGACGGGAAAGAGGTGGCGGTCTCCGAACCGGTATCTATTTGGTCAGAACAGTATCACGAGATTCCAATCAAATCATTGGATCTGTACCGTCCAGGAGACGCGTCAGTCGGAGATCTCGATGGTGACGGTCAATACGAAATCGTCCTTCATCAAGTTTCACGGCCACGCGACAACTCGCACGAAGGGCTTACCGGCACGCCGATATTGGATGCGTACACGCTCGACGGAAAGCATCTATGGCGGATCGATCTTGGCGTGAACATCCGCGAAGGCGAACACTACACGCAATTCATGGTGTACGACTTTGACGGCGATGGCCGAGCAGAAATTGCCTGCAAAACGGCGGATGGCACGCGTGATGCTGACGGCAGAATCATTGGCGACGCAACGGCCGATTATCGAGTCAAAGACGAACAAGACAAGCGATACGGACGCGTGCTGGATGGTCCTGAGTTTCTGACGATGTTCGACGGACTGACTGGTAAAGCGTTGCAAACCGTTGACTACGTTCCCTCGCGAAATCCGATCGATGGCTGGGGAGGAATTGGAGGCAACGGCGGCAACGACAGTTATGGCAATCGGTGCGATCGTTTTTTAGCCTGCGTTGCATACCTTGATGGAAAACATCCCAGCCTCGTGATGTGCCGAGGAGTCTATGGCCGAATCGTGTTGGCCGCGTGGGACTGGCGAGACGGAAAGTTTTCGGCACGATGGACTTTTGATTCAGGAATCAGCCATCCTCCGTTTGCAAACGCATCTCCTTATTCAGGGATGGGCGGACATTCACTGTCTGTCGCAGATGTCGATGAAGACGGAAAAGACGAAATCGTTTACCAGGCGATGCTGATTGACGACGACGGATCGGGGCTCTATTCGACGGGGCTTCGCCACGGCGATTCGATGCACATCAGCGACATGGATCCGGAACGACCTGGCCAGGAAGTTTTTACGATTCAAGAAAATGAAGGTGCAACAGTTCGGTTTCAGACTCCTGGTGCAGCATTGCGCGACGCAAAGACGGGCGAGATCCTCTGGAGTCACAGTCCAGGAATTGACGTCAAATCCGGTCTCGCGGCCGATATTGATCCGCGGCATCCCGGGTATGAAATCTGGGGAGGTCCCGGAGGTCTGCGAACTGTCAAAGGACTCTCGATCGGGCAAGCTCCACGCTCGTCATCGTTCGCGATTTGGTGGGATGGCGATTTATTGCGAGAGCTTGTTGCGCGATCACGGATCACAAAATGGAACTGGAACGAGGAACGTGAAGAGACGTTACTTGACACACGAGCTCGCGGCGGCAATCGAGGCCCCAATTTGGTAGCCGACATCATTGGCGATTGGCGAGAAGAACTGTTGATGACGTCACCCGATGGAAAATCGTTGCGACTCTACACAACGGTCGACCCGACAGAACACCGACTGACGACGTTGATGCACGATTCTCAGTACCGGCTAGGCATCGCTTGGCAAAACGTCGTTTACAACAAACCGGCACATCCAAGTTTCTTTCTCGGTGAACGCCGGGAGATCGAAGCTCCCGACGGTCGGTAACGTTCGACGCGTGCTACTTTGCGGACACGTCGTAGCACAGCAGCAAATTCTGATCACGAATGTACAATTTGCCGTTGGCGATAACCGGATGAGTCCAGGCGGGTGATTGACTGCGGCCCGGATGGCTGAAACGGCCGCGTTCGATCAGCTTTTCTCGATTGGGCTCGATCAACATCACTTCGCCCTCTTCGGAGTACAAATACAGCCGATTGTCTGCCATCGCCAGCGAACCTTTTGGAGCTTTCCGATCGCGCCACAGAACGTCGCCCGTCTGAAAATCCAAACAGGCGAGCAATCCACCGCCGTTGCCTCCGTTCGCGCCGTACAGAGCACCGTCATGCACGATCATTCCGCCGTGGTGGTTTTGCATTCGAGTCGTGAAGTAGACTTCTTCGGCCTCGATCGTGCCGTCGTCTTTCTTCTTCAGCCTGACCGCGCCGCCACCATTTCCGTAAGCCGATGCGGCGAATATCAGACCGTCATGAAAGATCGGCGTCGAGCAATTGATGCGATTGCGGTTGGCCGCTCGTTCATACTTCCAAAGAACCTTGCCATCGGTCGCAGAGACTCCAACCAGGGTTGTCGCCGTTAGCTGTACGTACTGGCGTTGCCCTTCAAAGTCGATGGCGATTGCCGACGAATAGGCAGCCTCGGACCCGCCACGCCCTCCGCCACCAAATCCCGATCCTCGGTTGCGCGAAGCAGGCGGGACTCCTGTTCGGTCGCTCGGAAGTTTTTCTCGCAATTCCAAATCGAAACTCACGTCGCTCGACGTCGCACTCGCCTGGTGAACTTCGACGGCAATTACGTTTCGCCCTGTGAGCAACTGTGAATTCAGGTCGTGAAGGTAGAATTCACTTTCGACCGCAGTCGTTTCCTCTGCGAACATTTCGCGTGTAACCTTCCCGTCCGGCATGTTGTCTCGAACGACTTCTTCGCCGTTCAGATAAACAATCGCGCCGTCGTCTTTGATCAGTCGAACTACGAGTGGCTTGATCGCGTTTGGATCGTCGATCTCAAAACTTTTCCGGAAATAGTAAGTGGGATAGTTGTTTGCATCGCTGTCGAGCTTCGTTTTTTCGTCGTTGTCGCCGTAGCCAAATTGAGCAGCGCCCTCTTTCCAATCTTGGTCGTCGAAATCAGGTTTCGTCCAGTCGTCGCCCGGGTCAGCTCCGGTGTCCAAATATTTCCAACGCGATCCCGCCGCCAACACAACTACCGGTTTTGGCCCCGATTCCTCCGTTGTTCGATCACGCTGCACATTTTCACGTTCGGTGCTTTCTGCTTCCGGATTTTCTTGCGAGAGCTTGCTTTTCCAGACGACGTCGCCAGTCGATTTGTTCAATGCGACGAGAGTTGCGGCGTCCCCGCCTGGCGTGCAGATCAACTTTTCGCCATCGATCAGCGGCGATTCGTTATATCGCCACATGGGAATTTGCCCGCCGAAATCAGCGATAAGCCCCTTGGTCCAAACCACTTTCCCATCGTCAGTCTGCAAACAGGCAACCGTTCCTCCCGCGCCGATCACGTAAAGTCGGTCGCCGTCAACCGTTGGCGTGCAGCCTGGACCTTCGATTCCCTGACGCATTCCTTGCTTGGCAGCGGGTCCGATTGTTTGCGCCCAGATCTCGGTTCCGTCTTTTTCAGAAAACGCCCACACAACTTCGTCGTCGCCTCGATTGCTCAGCCCATACATCCGCCCCGCGGAAATTGCCGGAGCACCATACCCGCCGCCAATGTCGTCTCGTTTCCAAGCCAATGGCGGGCCACCTTCTGGCCATTCGGTCAGCAATCCGGTCTGGTTCGAAATTGCGTTGCGATTCGGACCTTGCCATTGAGGCCAATCAGATTCTGTGGCAGGTTCAGCGACAACGTGCGAGCTTAGAATGCAAAAAAACAAAACGCAAAATCGAACCATCATTGGCCTCCATTAAATAAACAGGATGGGCTGGAGTTCCAGCGGGAATCCAGATTTTAGTAACGACAGACCAACGCGAACATCCACAGGAAGGTTGTTCGGTCAATTAAAGGCCGATTCTTCTTATTTGGCGTTGTGTTCCAGAAGGCAAACGCCTGCGAGCTAGTCTTCCCTGCGTTTCCAATGAAAAAAGCCTCAGCCGGTTTCCCGATTGAGGCTCTTCGTGTACGGACGGCAGTGGTGATGCGACTCTAATTCAATTTTTATTCTATGTGATCGCAACCGCGTACCAGACCGTCACTTTTAACCCTTGTTGTAATAGAACGCGACTTCTTCGGTTGGCCGGTCGTCTGAATCGCTCGACGTCCCCAACGTTCTCATGACTGCGTCGACAGTGTCGCCATCCAGATCGCTACTGCCGGCGACTTCAACAAAGTCGATCTCGGCTGTGCCCAGCGAATTTCCGTTGATGGCAAACTGAGCCAAACTGGCCGACGCCGTGTCCATGCTCTTCGAAATGGTGCATTCTTGTAGTTCACCGACGCCGATGTTGATGTCTTCAGTTTCGCCCTTTTCGCCGCTTTCTTTCATTTCGCGACTCGATGCCGCCGTGTCCATGCTCTTTGAGATGGTGCATTCTTGCAGCTCACCGACGCCGATGTTGATGTCTTCGGTTCCACCTTTTTCGCCGCTCTCTTTCATTTCGCGTTCGACGCCAAAAGTCTGCGATTCGTCGACGATGGCAGCTTGCAGTTCAAGTGTTGCATCCGATGCACCAACCGGTTCGAGCCCCATGTCGGCGGTCATCAATTTCTTCGTTTCGAGGCTTTCAAAATGACTGATTCGTCGATTCGTCGCTGAGCCTGTCATGGCTGATCCTTTTATTTGTTTTGTGTCATTGCTAACTGCATACGATTGATTCACCACGATTCGAATGTGTACACAGCGAATTCGAAAAACTCAGTGACGACTACAGTTTTGACACACAATCGCGGGGATTTTTGGGATCAACCAGCGAGATGGAGCGTCGCATCTTGCACAATAGACCTCTCATTGCCGACTATCCATTTCTAAGTCGGCCCGGGGTGAAGCAACGCAACAACGGTGCCCCCGGCTGAGCAACGAACGTATCCGAAGCCCCAAAGCTGGGCGTCCCGAAGTCAGAATCAGCCGCAGGATTCGGAAATGGTAGGCAACCTGCTTCCCGGGGGTGCGATTCGCTAGACCCGATTGTGCTTTGCTACGCTCCGGGCTGAAGTAAGTCAGTCCCGTCGGGACTGACTCGACGGCGGCTTTGGCCAAGAACGCCAAAGGCATGTCAGATGACTTGATCCAAAACTGGCCACAGATTGTTCAAATTCCTGAGGCGCGGAATCGACGCAGTTTTGACCTCTAGGCATTGTGACACCGACGCGAGGTGGTGACGCGCCCAGTCAGTCGGTGGCTGCATTAACTGTGATACTCACCAGCCTACGGCAGGATGAAAATCAACGCGACTGCGGTTCCTGCTTCTAGTAGAGCAGCGTCAGCTTCGAACGCAGGAATGACGCGTTCTCGAATACACGGCGCGCAACTGCCAGGACGGTAGTAGCCAAGGCTTGATACGCAATCGCCCGTTCGGTCGATGCCCATTTTGTACGGCAACACGGCAAACGTGCCAAAGAACTTCGCACCTGAAACCACCGGCTGTAGAACTGGAAAACGAGACTGGCCGTATCGCTCCAAGGGTGTGTCGTCAAAGTAAAGCGGGCGGTGCAAAAAGTTCGACGCCTGCCAGTTGAACTGAGTGATGTTCGTCGTGCGAGCAATACCAACTCGCGGTGGTAAGAACAATCCTTCTGAACAATCGGCTGGTCTCGTCGTTGTGCTGATGATCGATGCCGACATCGATTTTGCCGGGATGATTTCTTGGAGCAACTTGTCGATAGGCGGACAGTCAGTTGTTGGTGTCGCTACATCGTCTTCACCGAATGGCGATGTGTCTGATTGCTGCGAAAGTTCATCAGACAAATCCGCGCCAAGGTCCAAATCGTCGATGAACGGTTCTGGCGGAATCGCTCCTTCGTCTTGCTGTACATATACGTACTCTTTCGCCGACAGACTACTAGTTGCAAGCAATGCCAGCGATACGAAGAGAGTCAATTTTGCAAAGTGTCGAATAACCACGTTCTTGTCCCTTGGTACGGCGATCGAGACCGCTTGTGAGCGATCAAACGTATGACATCCGATTATTGCTTCGTCGTCGGACCTACCGTTCCTGTCGGAATTTCCAGAGCCGCGTGCAAGTCACCTACGTTCCTCAAGGTGCCCGCCTTTTGCGAATTCAGATCGACCCGCAAAGTCTTGCTCGGTGCTAGCGAGCAACGCCGCAATCCTGCTCGCCAATTCCGATTCCTCAACGTCCAGAACAAGAAACACTTTTTGCTGAGAAGTTGCCCCGCTGGCAAGTTCCAGTTGCGACTTGCGTAGTCCCAGCGCCTTGGCAAGCAGGTCGCGAATCGCTTTGTTCGCCTTGCCTTTTTCTGCGACTTGAGTGACCGAAACCTTGAGCGCGCCGTCCTGGCACCCGCGAATGCCATTCGCCCGGGACCCCGGCAACGCGCGCAACGGCAGCAGGACTCCGTGTTGATGCTGCTGCAGACCGACTTGTAGTTTCTTGTTGGTCATGCGGAAAAACGCTGTCAGCAAGCTCTATGCGTCAAAATCCGGTTTTTGGATTCGGCTTTCGGTATACTAACTGGACATCGCCACTTTTCGGTGAACACTTGCAGTCCAACGCATCTTGGTTTTCGCGTAGCCCGTAGTGGATCTTGCTAAA